>MFEJ01000001.1 GCA_001779915.1 Candidatus Doudnabacteria bacterium RIFCSPHIGHO2_01_FULL_45_18
ACGGCGGATCCAGAGCCTTTGAAAACCTGGAAGCAGAAGTCAGGCAGCATGAAATTCAGTTGCGCCACGCCGCGTCGGACGTGAAGGCGAAATTTCCAGAAAAAGAGGTGGAAGCATATTTGATCGTACTTGGAAGTTCGGGCGAGATTAAAAAAGTCGTGTAAGATGAACGTCGAACAAGCTGGCTTGAAAATTGTGCGGTTGCTTGCGCAAAAAAGTTTTCAAGTTTTTTTTGTTGGCGGCATTGTTAGAAATACCCGACTCGGGCTTGTTTCAGACAACGTGGATCTTGCCACCGACGCCACCCCGAATCAGATTGAGCAGATTCTGAGCAAACAGAAAATTAAAGTTAAGCCAGTCGGTAAAAAATTTGGTTCTATCCTCGCGATCGTTGACGAAGTGCCGGTCGAGATTACGACTTTTCGATCCGAAGGCAGATACAGTGATAATCGCCACCCGGACCAAGTAGAATTTATTCGAGAATATCTGGCTGATGCCAAGAGGCGCGATTTTACGATCAACGCCTTGTACTATGATCCGATCAAAAAACAGCTATTTGATCCGACCAATGGTCAGAAAGACCTAAAAGCCAAGATTTTACGGTTCGTCGGGGATCCCAAGAGACGAATTGATGAAGACGCGCTCCGCATGCTTCGCGGCGTACGTTTGGCTACGCAATTAGGATTTAAACTTGAAAAAAACTCTTTTGCTGCCATCAAAACCCGGGCCAAATACATTCAAGGAATTTCTGGCGAGCGAATTAAGGCCGAACTGGATAAGATTTTGTTAAGTAAAAACGTCATTTTGGGCATGCGGCTTCTGCAAAAGTCAGGCTTGCTTCGGTTTCTAAGCTCCGAACTGGATGGCTTAACGAAAATTTTTCATCATTCCAAAACTTACCATTTGGAAGGAAGCGTGTTTGAACACAGCTTGCTTGTTCTGCAAGCGCTAAAATTAGACCACTTGGCGTTAAAATACGCAGCCCTAGCTCATGATGTTGGAAAAATATCCACTGGAAAAAAAGTTTTTAAACCCGAAGGTTGGGTTTATTCTTTCAAAGGACATGAAGCTAAATCAGTGGAAATTTTTGAAGAATTTGCCAGCAATTTGAAATTTTCGAGGATTGATAAAGAAATTGTCATGAAAGTCATTGAGCTCCACGATCGAAAAGATAAATTTTTTAAAGCCTCGACTCAGGAACAAGTGACCTATGCCATGCAGGATTATTTTGATCTAATTATTGATCTTTGGCAGGCGGATTCGGTTGGGAATATTAGCAAACCAGAGAATGATTGGTATCGCAAACCGCGGTTTGAAGCGTACAAACTGGGCGTCGTTTTGCTCAAAAAGATCAAATCAAAGGCAGGACTAATTGCAACACTGGCCAAAGGGGATTTGATCATGAAATTGAGCCACCTCAAACCAGGCTTTCAACTCGGCCAAAGGATTCAAGATGTGAAAGTCCAAATCGTCCTAGACAAGATAAAAAACGAAAGGGACTTAAAAGAGTACCTCGAGAATTAATATTCTTTAAATTTGTCCGATCGGTCAAATTTACGTAATAACAAAAAACACCTCGTGATGAATGAGATGTTTTTTGTTCTGGAAACGTCAGACGTTTCTGGCGGGCGCGACCGGATTTGAACCGGCGATCTTCTCCGTGACAGGGAGACGTGTTAACCGGGCTACACTACGCGCCCCTCAATTTTTGGTGCCGGCGACTGGTTTCGAACCAGTTACCTTGGGCTTATGAGTCCCACGCTCTACCAATTGAGCTACGCCGGCTCGTTTATTATCTCGTTTATTATAATATTTTAATAGCTAAAATTTTCTTGGTTGCGGGGGGTGGACTCGAACCACCAATCTCAAGGTTATGAGCCTTGCGAGATGCCATTTCTCTACCCCGCGATGTCGCTAAATTAAAAACAGGTCTCGGACTTCTTTTATGTCACCTCAAGAATCGAAATCCTGTAAGCCACAAGATTATAGCATATATACTGGGAAAATCAAATCTGTTATAATCAACCCATGAATCAGTCGAATTTGCTTTTAATTATTGTTGTGGCCGGATTTGCGATCCTGGCTTATTTACAATTTCGGAAAAAAGATCAGCCAGAAAAGGAAAGCGAAGCTTTGAAAGTCATGATGGAATGGATGAAGGAGATTAAGTCCGGTACTGAACAGACGCGGGTGGGTATGCAGAAAAGTATTGATGAGACGAACAAATCCATCACCGAGCGTTTGGATAACGCCAGTAAGGTGATTGGCGCTCTGCAGAAAGAACTAGGATCAGTTGGCCAGATCGGGCCCGATATTCGAAGGCTTACCGAAACCTTGGCTTCGCCGAAACTTCGGGGAAACTTCGGGGAAGAAGTTTTGGAAAACTTACTCACTGATGTTTTCCCGAAAGAATATTGTAAATTTCAGTATCGCTTTAAAAATGGCGAAGTTGTGGATGCCGCAATCTCCATCGGCGATTTACTTTTACCGATAGACAGTAAATTCAGCATGGAAAATTACCGGTTGTTTAAAGAAGCCAAAACCGAGGAAGCGGCAACGGATTTGAAAAAAGCGTTCTTGAAAGACGTGAAAAAGCGGATTGATGAAATCCATAAAAAATATATTTTGCCCCACGAAGGCACATTTGATTACGCCTTGATGTTTATTCCGAGCGAGGGAGTATATATGGAAGCGGCGAATGAGCCAGAGACACAGAGCTATAGTCGCGTAAAAAAAGTTATTATCGTTGGCCCGAATACCCTCAACATCACCTTGCGTGGGTTACTGGTTTCTTTGCGCGGACAACAAATCAGCAAAGCCGCGCAGCAAGTTCTAGGCATGATCAACGGGATTAAGCAAGAAAGTGACAAGTTTAACAAAGTTCTGGACACGCTGGCCAATCATGTCAAAAACACAAGTAACACCATGTCGACGGCCGTGGACAATTATGCTAAACTGAAAAGCCAAATTGCGAATGCTTCCAATTTGGAATTAAAAAGCGACACGGTCGAATCGCTTCCAGAAAATAATCTAGAAAAACTTTTATAATTAACAATCAAAATATATGAGGGCTGAACAAAGAGTTGGAATTTTTGTAGATATTCAAAACCTATATTATACGGCGCGAAATGTTTATAATTCTAGAGTCAATTTTAACGCGGTTTTAAAAGACGCATCTGCCGAGCGGCCGATTGTCCGAGCCATTGCTTACGGCATTAAGGCGGACATGCCGGAAGAAGGAACATTTTTTGACGCATTGCGCAAAGCCGGATTTGAAGTCAAGCTAAAGGAACTGCAGAGTTTTTATGGGGGCGCGAAAAAAGGCGATTGGGACGTGGGGATCGTCATGGACATTATTAAACTTTTACCAAAACTGGATGTCGTGGTTTTAGCCTCAGGTGACGGCGACTATATCCCGCTTTTGGAATATTTACAGATTCAGGGAGTCAGAGTTGAGCTGGTGTCGTTTGGCAAATCCACTTCATCCAAGATGCGAGAAATCGTGGATTCATACTTGGATTTGGACACTGATCCGCGGAAATACCTAATGCCGATTCGGAAACCTAGCAGGCGGTAGTTTTTTTACAAATCAAAATGCTAATTTGGGTTTATAAAAGCATTTTGATTTGAGAGGAGCAGTCGGCTGGCCGGAGCGTATTTATATCCATAAATCGTGAAGTGTCAGCCAGACTGCGACGAGCGCTTGTAGCTCAGTGGATTACCCGCCCGACCGCCTGACATGACTCCATAGCTCAACGGATAGAGCGTGAGCCTCCGAAGCTTAAGATGCAGGTTCGATTCCTGCTGGGGTCACCAATTTACGGTCAGGCGGGCGGGGAGCGTTCCCCTCCGAAGGGAAAGGCCGGTGGTTCGACTCCACCCAAGCGCACCAGTTATATAAGCGTTATATAACGGGTTATATAACCAAATTTTATGTCAAAGAGAAAACCTAAGAATTTAAATATTAGAAAGTTGATAAAATTGGGCAGTCACGGGGGCTCAATTGTTGTGAGTCTGCCAGTGTCTTTATTAACTCAACTCGGCTGGAAGGAAAAACAGAAAGTAACCGTCAAGAAGATCAATGGCGCTTTAGTGATCAGAGATTGGAAGAAACGATAGACAAGCTTTGAGGAGGATTTGTGCAAGGCGAACGTATGGAGACGAGCACGGAGCACCCGGTGCGGGAGTTTCTCAACCAGCAATCGTACGCGTACATCTGCGTTCCTTTGGGGCATTCTGCTGGGTTTGTGCTTCCGTTACAGATTCGCGAAGCTGAAAAGCAAACCTTGGTGGCTTGCAGACATTGCGGGCGGGAATGGTGGCAAACTATCCCTGACGACATTTGGCCGCGTTTCATGGCCGATGTCGCCGCTGGTAAGATCAAATAAGGAGGATCAATGCATTTGCAGACAGCAGGTGGTGCTTTCCAACGAGGCTTGAGGGTTGAACCTAAGCCCGGACAAGCGTCCGGACCACCGTCGGTTCTCATGTCGAGAGACAAGTCGAACGTTCGGAGCACGGAACCGTGGATTCCCAACCCGACATTTTTGGTGCCCAGGATGCTTGTACCACCCAAGGGTTCAGACTAGACGAGGACTGATTTCAGCCCTCTTTTTTTGTCCAAAATGCTATAATGAAACCGAGACGTGATATAATCCTTGTACCTGCTAAGTGTCCGATCGGACAGCCTGGGTGTACATAGTGGGATTATGACTAAATATGACTAAATATGATTAAATATGATTAAATATGATTAAATATGACTAAATATGATTAAATATGATTAAATATGATTAAATATGATTAAATATGATTAAATATGATTAAATATGATTAAGAAACCGAAACGAAATTTCACCAGAGAATTATTGGATTATATTTACGATCTCGGCGTACTAGTGCCTGGGATTGAATTTCCATATGATTATGTCCGGAGATTACGGCGTTCAACCTATTACGGGGCTCTCCATCGATTAGAAAAGCAAGAATTAGTAGTAAAAAGGAAAAAGTGGCGAAGGGTAATTTACACAATTACAAATAAGGGTCGCCAGCTTGTCGAAAGAAAAAATGTCATTAGAAAGCGAAGTGATGGGTATTCAACAGTGGTTGTATTTGACATACCCGAAGAAAAGCGAAGAGCCCGCAGAGCATTCAGGAAGTTTTTACTGAGAAATGGTTTCAAACCACTGCAAAAAAGTGTTTATATTAGTCGCAATAAGGTGCCTGGGACGATTATTGAATTATCTAAAGAATTAGATTTGAGTTCTAATGTTTCTGTTATTGGTGGTAAAGTAGAGTATTATTTATAAGTTTATGTACACCTTTAGTGTCCGATCGGACAGGCTAAGCGTACATCGCGGCGATTGAAAAAATGTTATAATCAAATTAGGATCAAGACTAAATATGAATGCTCAGACGAAGGGAAAATCTAGGGTATTGCAAGGTCTAAATAAACAGCAGGAAAAGGCTGTGACTTTTGGTCTGCCAGCTGGCGGAGGTCCACTGCTGATTATTGCCGGTGCCGGGACTGGCAAGACCACAGTTTTAACCCGAAGAATTGTTTGGTTGATTGAACAGGGCTTGGCTAAACCAGAAGAAATTTTGGCTTTGACGTTTACGGAAAAAGCCGCCACAGAAATGGAAGAGCGCGTGGATTTGCTCATGCCTTTGGGGTATTCGGATATTAGTATTTCCACTTTTCACGCGTTTGCGCAGAAGATTCTTATGCAGCACGCGCTGGACATCGGTCTGCCTGGGGATTTTCGGGTCATTACCGAAACCCAAGCTTGGATCTTAGTCAGAAAACATCTGTATGATTTTGATTTGGATTACTATAAACCGATAGGCAATCCCAATAAATTTATTCATGCTATGCTTCGACATTTTAACAAAGCCAAAGGCGAGGAAATTACGCCCGAAGCTTATTTACAATACGCTCAAAATCTTAAACTTGATAAAGACCAGGTGGAGCTAGAGGAAAATAACCGTATCAGTGAGGTGGCCAATGCCTACCATAAGTATCAACAATTGCTTTTGGACAATAACTTTTTGGATTTTGGTGATCTGATCAATTATTGTTTGAAGCTGTTTCGGACCAGACCCAAAATTTTGGACTTTTACCAAAAGCAATATAAATATATTTTGGTGGATGAATTTCAGGACACGGATTTATCCCAGTATCAACTAGTGAAACTCCTGGCCAAGCCGCAGGACAATATTACGGTGGTTGGTGATGACGACCAATCCATCTATAAATTCCGCGGCGCTTCCATTTCCAATATTTTGAAATTCCAGGAAGATTATCCGAAAACACAAGAGGTGACTCTGACCGAAAATTACCGTTCCACCCAGGCCATCTTGGATCAATCATACAATTTTATCCAACAAAACAATCCGGAGCGACTGGAACCAAAACTAAAAATTTCCAAAAAATTGGTTTCCGTAAACGGCAAGGAAAAAGGTGAGATTAAAGTCCTGCATGAAAAAACAGTTTATGCGGAAGCCGCGCAGACTGTTGATAAAATTGTAGAGTTGCAGAAAAAATATGATTTGACCTGGAATGATTTCGCGATTTTGGCGCGCGCCAATGACCACACCGAACCGTTCATTTCGGAACTTGCGAAGCGAGGGATACCCTATATGTTTGTGGCCAACCGCGGGCTGTATAAAAAACCGTTTATTTTGGATTTGCTGGCTTACCTAAAACTTTTAGATAATTTTCACGAGAATGAAAATTTATTTCGGGTTTTAAACATGCAAAATTTTAAGATTCCGGATGCGGAGTTGATTGCTTTTTCGCAAGCCTCCAAAAAAAAGTCCCTGTCGCTGTTTGAGGTCCTCAAAGACGTTCGCAGCAACTCTAACATTGAAGGCTTGATCAGATTGCTGGAAAGACACACCCAACTTTCCAGACAAATTCCGGTTTCGGAATTGCTGGTAAAAATTTTGCAGGACTTGGGACTAACCAAAAGTTTAGTCGAAGATTCGGTTGAAAACGTGGAAAATCGTAGTTTGATTGAAAAATTTTACCGTAAAACCCAGAGTTTTGAAGATGAAAGCGAGGACAAAACCTTAAAAACATTCTTAAATTTGATTAAACTGGAATTAGAGGCCGGAGATCAGGGGGAGTTAACGCAAAACGTGGAGATGGGACCAGAAGCCGTGAAAGTTATGACTGTGCATTCGTCCAAGGGTTTGGAATTTGCCTGCGTGTTTGTCGTGAACATGGTGGAACAGCGTTTTCCTTCCAGAGACAGGAAAGAACAAATTGAATTGCCAGCTCCCCTGATTAAAGAAATTTTGCCAGAAGGGGACGCGCACTTGATGGAAGAGCGACGGTTGTTTTATGTGGCGCAAACCCGGGCGAAGCGATTTCTGTATTTAACCTGGGCGGATGACTACGGCGGAGTGGCACATAAAAAACCCTCTCGATTCCTGGTAGAAATTGAGCTAGAAGAAAAACCTCTGAAGCCCGCGCCAGTAGGTAAGGTTTTCTTTGAGAAAAAAGCAGAGCCCATAAAATCCAAGACTAAGCTCACCTTGCCTGACACGTTTTCCTTTTCGCAGATTTCTTGTTTCCTGCACTGTCCTTTGGAGTATAAATACAAATACATCTACCACCTGCCGCTGCCTGGGGAAGCCCAGTTGTCGTTCGGTGTGACCATGCATAAAACTTTAGAAAAATATTTACAGTACATGATTCAGCTAAATGTAAAAGGTCAGCCTGATCTGTTTAATCAAGCTTCAAGTTCCAAGCTTCAAGTTCCAAAAAAAGAGCTACTTGCGAAATTTTACAAAGAGTCTTGGGTGGATGACTGGTTTCCGGATAAAATTAACAAAGAGGAATATCGGAAAAAAGGTTTAAAATTTTTGGACAACTTCTACCAGAAATTTTCCCAGGATCCGAAACTCCCAAAATTTTTAGAGAAATCTTTTAAGCTCAAATTAGGCAAATATAAATTCGTTGGAAAAATTGACCGCGGGGACTTAAACCATGACGGAAGCATTGATATCATTGATTATAAAACCGGACAGACTAGAGAAAAATTATCACCGGTTGATAAAAAACAGCTTTTGATTTATCAGTGGGCTGCCGAGGAGGAGTTTAAAGAAAAAGTCAAAAGCCTAACGTATTGGTATTTAGGGGGACTGGATAGTTCCCAGGTCTTTCGTGGCGAGCCAGAAGAGATTGAAACGGTGAAAAATGATCTGTTGGAAACCATTGAAAAAATCATTGAAACCGTCAAAGAGGGAAGCTTTATCCAAGCCGACAGGCAGACGTCCCATGAGTGTAAATTTAGGCACCTCGAGTAGCGCTCGGACTTTGCCAAAAAAGACGGTCTAAAATTTGCTAGACGCAGAATTTTTGATCCTTAGTCGTCGGCCTCGTTGCGGTCAAGCAACTTCGTCCTCGGAATTCTTTTTTGGTCAGAATCCTCGCTCCAAAAAATATAGTGTGGTATAATAAATTGTGCACAAAATCAAACTTTACAGCGTTTTTCTCACTGTCCTGGCAATAATTTTCGGCATTGCTCTGATAATTCTGATAAATATTTTGAGGCCGGACAACCTGGTTAATCTTCTACTCTTCTATTTTTTAATCGCCGGACTGGTGTTTAGCGCGACAACTGTGACCGGATATTATTTTCGTCGGAGGTTTGGCGTCAGGGAACTGTTTAATCTGTATTTTTCGCAATCAAGCAGGCAAGGTCTTTGGTTTACGATTTTGATTTTAACCTCACTGTTTTTACTCAGCCGCGATTGGTTTACTTGGTTAAACGCGAGTTTCTTGGTGCTGACCTTGATTTGCTTAGAGGCTTATTTACTTACAAAAAAAAATAATATTAATAATTAATCCGCCTTTGCTAAAGCTTCGGCGGACGAGCAAAAATTTATGGAGATACCAACCCCGTCTAGTAATCCCGCGAAACAAGCAGTTGAGCAGCAGCTTAATGAACCTATATTTAATGTGATGCCTCAAGCTGGCAAAACTTTTACGCCACCACCAGTTTCTAAGTCCATGGGGCCGGCCGCCCCCCCGCCTCCGGTTGCTAGCGGATCAGAGCCCCAATCGCCAGCGGCAGTTTCGAGCTGGAAATGGCTGTACTATGTTTTAGGTCTGATAGTTCTACTAGGACTTGGAGCTGGCGCGTATTATATGCTCGGCATTAAAAAAACTCCGGAAGCACCAGCGCTGCCGGTTAGTAATACTAAGCTTCCCAAGGTTTGGCTCATGCAGTATTTTAGTTCGGAAATTTGTAATGATCAGAATACCTGCGGTGATGAGGCTGATCCGGACCATGACGGTTTGACCAATTATAATGAATTTAAAGCGAACACGATGCCAACCAGTCCGGATACCGACAGTGACGGCTTGGCTGATGGGGACGAAATCAATATTTACAAGACTGATCCAACCCTGCAATACACGGATCCGCGAGAAATTGTTTCGGAAAATGATTGGACTGACGGTTTTCAGATTAAAGGCGGCTATGATCCGCTCACTCCGGGGCTGAAATTTACCGATTCGCGCAAACAACAGATCGAGGCTGACACACTGAAATTTCCTTTGCACGAGCCGACCATTTCTAGTTTGGGACAAACCCAAAGCTCAACAGCAAACTGGAAAGTATACTCAGATTCTTATGGGTTTGAAGTAAAAACTCCGGCTGATTGGAAGGCAAGTGACGTTCAAGGTGATACAGCCTTTTATTCACCGACTTCGGGCAGCGCGTTTGATATGAGGTTTTTAGGATCGGCTGAGACAAATGGAAAGTCCTCTCTTATTGATGCCGTAGGTCAGGTCACGAAGCAGACAATAAACGGAGTTGAATTTAGCGTCTTTGTAGATAAAACTTCGAGGACTCATTATGAAACTAAGAAAGGCACTAAGGTATATAACTTTGAGATCGTAAAAACAGATAACAAGGCTATATTGTTACAAATCCTCTCCACTTTCAAGTTTACGAAGTAGCTTTAGATAAGATTGCTTCGTCGCTGCCGAGGTTTACCCTAAAGTAGTTAAAGCAGCTCCTCGCAATGGTATATAATTGGTTTAAACAATTATTTGCAACTCCGCAAAAATTCGACAAGATCATTGTCGCGAAAGTGACCAAGGTGGAAAAACATCCGAACGCCGACCGACTGCGGATTGTCGAACTTACTGACGGGATGAATACGATTGCGCCAGTGGTTTGCGGTGCTTGGAATTTTGAAGCCGGAGCGCTTGTGGCTTTAGCTTTGCCAGGTGCAATTATCCCACAAAATATTCATTCAGAAACTCACGAGCCGTTTGTTTTGCAAAAAGCCACGATTCGCGGTATCGAAAGTCAGGGCATGCTCTGTGCCGCGTTTGAACTGGGACTTGCTTCCAAATCAGATAAACCTGAAATCATGCTTCTGAAAGACTCTGCTAAACTTGGTAGCAATTTTACGCCAGATTTGATAAGATAGCCGCAAATGAATATTGAGATTACCTCACCCGAAGAAGCAACGCTAAAAAAGCAGCTGGAACAACGAACGGACGCCGAAAGCCAACGCATGCTGCGTTTTTTAAATTTGCCGGATTTATCAAGAACCCCGGGCAGTCCGCTCAAAGAAATCGTCGACCGCGCATCGAAAGTTAAAAGCTTGGAGGGATTTGACGTGATTAAGGTTCCCGAAATTATTCCCACGAATATTTTATTTGATTTGTTTAATATGCCACCCGGTCATCCGGCGCGCAGTAAATCTGATACATACTATGTGGATGAAAATAATGTTCTGCGGACGCATGATACGGTGTTTTGGTATTATTACCTCAATCACTCGGAAATCAAAAAACGAATCGCGAATAAAGAAGTTTTGGGAGCGATTTGCTACGGCAAAGTTTACCGCAAGGACGAGATTGATCGCAGACACATGAATGTCTTTCATCAGTTTGGCGGACTTTTAATCGCGCCGGATGACAAGCAAACCATTACGCCGGAGGATTTAAAGACCGCACTTTCCGAAATCGGTAAAAGCATTTTTGGCGAGACGAATTTTCGGTTTTATGAACACGAGTTCCCTTATACGGATCCGAGTTTTGAGATGGAAGCAGAGATCAACAAGCAATGGATTGAGATGTTAGGGTCAGGCATAGCTAGAAAATCGGTCCTCGCAAATTTTGGCCTGACCGGCTATCACGGCTGGGCTTTCGGGTTTGGACTCGAAAGATTGGCCATAGCCAGCATGGATCTGCCGGATATCCGACTGCTTTGGTCGCAGGATCCGCGCGTCACCAAACAACTCAAGCTTGGCCAGAAGTTCGTAGAAGTCAGCAAGTATCCCCCGATTACCCGCGATATCTCATTTATCGTGGATAAAAGTTTTATCCCAAATAATTATTTCGATTTGATCCGCGACATTGGCGGCGATTTGGTGGAGCAGGTCGAACTTTTAGATAAATTTGAAAATGCGGAAAAATTCGGTCAGGATAAAGTCAGCTATACGTATCGCGTGGTTTACCGAAGCCCGGAGCAGACCCTGAAAATTGAGGAAGTTGAGCCATTACAAAATCGCCTTTATCAAGAAACCAAGAAG
>MFEJ01000002.1:0-338 GCA_001779915.1 Candidatus Doudnabacteria bacterium RIFCSPHIGHO2_01_FULL_45_18
ATACGGGAGAGGTAACGAGTATAGATAAACTCCACAAAGGCGACACCTCTGTAATTTTCGGCCGTATCTCGGGACTTAAGACTTCAAGAGCGTTTAGAAAGAAAATCCCCATGGCTGAAGGGTTTATTGAGGATGAGACGGGTAAAATAAAAATAATTTGGTTCCACCAAGCGTATCTCGCCAAAATGATTCCCGAGGGTTCGAGGGTTCGAGTTGAAGGTAAGGTTTCGGAGAGAAAGGGGATGCTTTATCTTTCAAACCCAAAGATAGAAGATGCTCCTCCGCCAGCTGGCGGATTATTTACTCAAACAAGGGAACATTCGCTCTACCCCGTTTAC
>MFEJ01000002.1:353-1343 GCA_001779915.1 Candidatus Doudnabacteria bacterium RIFCSPHIGHO2_01_FULL_45_18
CGTTTACCCCGAAACTCGCGGCGTTACTTCCAACTGGATTTATCACAAAATACAAAGTGTCTTTACCTCAAAAATTCTTGATGTGCTCGAGGACCCAATACCGAAAAATATTTTGAAAACCTACAATCTCCCCGACCTGCGCACTTCTCTAATCTATATCCATACACCAAAAAAGGAAGAACATGCGCAGGCGGCGCGCAAGCGTTTCGCTTTTGAAGAAATATTTTTCATCCAACTCGAAAGACAGAGAGCTCGGCATGAGTTTAAAGAGCGCAATGCCTTCATTATTGACAAAGATATGTCTCAAGTAGACAAATTTATCGAGCGTTTCCCATTTAGGGCAACTGATGCGCAAAAAAAATCTATTGGACACATTCTAGACGACTTCCGGCGTCCCCACCCGATGAGCCGGCTCTTGGAGGGCGACGTCGGCTCTGGCAAAACAGCGGTGGCGGCTAGCGCGGTCTATGCTGTAGCCACCTCTCACCCCATAGGAGTCTCCTATGGGGTACTACAGAGCGCTTATATGGCGCCAACCGAGATTCTTGCCCAACAACACTTTGAATCTTTCATAAAATATTTCAAACATTTACCTGTCAACATAGCTTTGATTACCGGCAGTGGCTGTAGAAAATTTCCATCTAAATTAAACCCAGATGGATGGACAGACATCTCTCGTACCCAACTTCTTAAGTGGGTCGCCTCCGGCGAGATTGCTCTTGTCATCGGCACCCACGCCCTGATTCAAAAAAGTGTGAAGTTCAAACACTTGGCCCTAGTCGTCGTGGACGAACAACACCGCTTCGGCACCGCGCAACGTCAAAAACTCGTCACCAAAGACAATCCGCCAGCCGGCGGAACCCCTCACTTATTATCAATGACTGCCACCCCTATACCCCGCACTCTCGCCCTAACGCTCTACGGCGACCTTGACCTATCACTTCTCGACGAGATGCCCACCGGTCGTAAAAAAATTATTACCGAAATATC
>MFEJ01000002.1:1362-5912 GCA_001779915.1 Candidatus Doudnabacteria bacterium RIFCSPHIGHO2_01_FULL_45_18
ACCGGTCGTAAAAAAATTATTACCGAAATTATCACTCCGGAAAGAAGAGGCGGGGCGTATGAAAAAATAAGAGAAGAACTCAAAACTGGCCGTCAGCTCTATGTCATTTGTCCAAGGATAGATGAACCCGACCCGACAAAAGAGTTGGCCATCCAGGCTAAGTCAGTAAAAAAAGAAGCCGGGCGACTCAAGGCAGAAATTTTTCCCGAATACAAGATTGGGATTCTTCACAGCAAGATGCCCGCCAAAGGCGGGTCCGCCTCTGGCGGAAAAAATAAGGAAGAGGTTATGAGAGATTTTACTACTGGAAAGATTGATATCTTGGTAGCTACGTCAGTAGTGGAAGTGGGGGTCAATGTTGAGAACGCCTCAAACATTGTTATAGAAGGCGCGGAAAGATTTGGCTTGGCCCAGCTTCATCAACTGCGCGGCCGGGTTATTCGTTCAAACCATCAGGCCTACTGTTACATCTTTACCGAGAGCCGGTCTGATAAAACAAAAGAAAGATTAAATGCTCTAGTCACAGCTAAAAATGGTTTTGAGCTGGCAGAGTTTGACCTAGCTCAACGAGGAGCCGGTGAACTCACGGGCGGCAAACAGTGGGGCATCTCGGACCTTGGCATGGAGGCAATTAAGAATATCAAGATGGTCGAAGCGGCACGCGTGGAGGCGGTCAAACTTATAAAAGATGACCCTGAACTTTCAAAATTTCCACTCTTAAAAGAGCGCTTGGATTCTCAAGCCACAAAAATCCATTTTGAATAGGGTTTATGATATATTGTGATTCCATCCCGCCACGGCGGGACAAGCCGCCCTTAGCTCAGTTGGTTAGAGCATCGAGCTTATACCTCGAGGGTCCCACGTTCGAGTCGTGGAGGGCGGACAAGTGTATTTTAAATAATGTTAATATTAATATATCGCAGACCATGCCGCTCCTGGAAATCATTTTTAACGTTCTGGTCATCGGGCTACTCTTCGTCTATTGGGCGGTAGCTTTTATTATCCTCTATCACCTGACTCGTTTTGGCGTCGGTGTCCAGCCGAAAAGGTTTGCCGCAATATTTATGTTGGGTTCCATCATACTCTTTACTGTAACAATAATTTTGTTTATGAAGATTGATATAAACTTGCTCATATCACAATGATAAGGTCACTCCTCTCAATTTTTAGAGAATCTACCAACTCTTTTGAAGGTCAGAAAGACGATGAGAATATTGTTCTGCTTCTGCGTCGGCACCCCTTCACCATCTACATTCGTATCGGGTTTTACGTATTGGCTTTTCTCGTACCCATCGTCGCCGGAGTGATGTTTTATTCTTACCTTTCGGTACACAACTGGTTTGATACCTTCTTCTTCGTATCAAGTATTTGGTATTTGGGACTTTGGTTGGCGGTCTTCCACTCTCTCACTCTCTACACTCTAAACACTGTTCTCATCACAGATCGTCGAATCATTGACAGCGACCAACACGGTCTCTTTAATCGAGAGACTTCCGAGTTGCACAGTAACCGAATACAGGATGTCTCAACGCATACCAACGGGATGATTGAAACCTTCCTTCAATTCGGAGACGTTACGGTTCAAACCGCGGCGTCAGAGAAGCAGTTCGTCTTTCACCAAGTCCCAAGACCCGATAAGGTTAAAGACGTCATCATGCAGATGACCGCCTCAAAACACACCGGAGTTAAGGCCGTGGTACAATAAGGTGGGTTAGGCAACCTTAACAATTAATTTATTGTATGAATATTCACAAAGTTACATTTATCTTACTTATCATCGGAGGTCTTAACTGGGGTCTCGAGGCCTTTAATTATGGTGTCGGCAATTATCTTCCGGACACTGTATCTATGATCATCTATCTGCTTGTTGCCGCTTCGGCTATTTATGAAATCTACGCTCATAAAAAGCTCTGCCGTGACTGTGCTCCTCAAGAACCAGCAGCCTAATTAAACTTGGTGTTCAATATCTTTTTTCTTCTTCGGCACAATACCGTGTGTTATTAGTATTTCTTCAAACTCTTTCTGTTCGATAGTCTCCACTTCAATGAGCCTAGTGGCTATAGTGTCAAGCGCTTTTCTGTGCTCTTTAATAATCTTTTCCACCTTCTTCATTGCTTCATTCATAATCTTGGCCACTTCGGCATCAATAAGCGCTCCCACCCTCTCTGAATATTCCTTGTCCCCGACGCCGAGACCAAAGAGGGGTTTGCCACCGGCACCCTCAAGTGCGATAGGCCCCATCTTCTCGCTCATACCATACTTCGTAACCATATCGCGCGCGAGAGCCGTAGACACTTGCAAGTCGTTCGACGGACCGGTAGTCAAGTCGTGAAAGATGGTTTTTTCAACCACATAACCGCCGAGAGCCACCGCGATATCGTCAAGAAATTCTTTCTTAGACTGGAGCCTGCGGTCTTCGAGCGGCAATTTTAGGACGTAGCCAGCCACGCGCCCGCGGGAAATTATGGAAATTTTATGAACCGGGTCGGCGTAAGGTAAAACAGAGGCAACAATCGCGTGGCCGGCTTCGTGGAAAGCAGTTAGCTCCTTTTCTTTTTGCGAAAGGATGTGACTCTTTCTCTCTGGGCCGAGCATCACTTTCTCAATCGAACGAATGAGGTCAAATTGTGAGACTTTGGTGCGATTTTCGCGGGCCGCTAGTATGGCCGCCTCGTTCATAAGCGAGTAGAGGTCAGCGCCAGAGAAGCCCGGTGTCCGCTCGGCAATCAAAGCAAGATTGGCATCCTCGGCAAAAGGTTTCTGTCGCGCGTGTATCAGGAGAATCTCTTCTCTGTCTCTCCTGTCGGGCAAATCAAGGGTAACGCGTCTATCGAAGCGTCCGGGACGGAGAAGCGCCGGGTCGAGAACGTCGGGACGATTGGTAGCCGCCATAACTATAACCTTTTCATTTGGCTCGAACCCATCAAGTTCGACTAAAATTTGGTTAAGAGTTTGTTCGCGCTCGTCATTACCCCCGCCAACTCCTGTGCCACGTACGCGACCAACCGCGTCTATCTCATCAACGAAAATGATGGCTGGCGCGGCCTTCTTCGCCAAGTCGAAGAGGTCGCGCACGCGCGAGGCTCCTACTCCAACGAACATCTCTACGAACTCCGAGCCGGAGATGGAGAAAAATGATACGCCCGCCTCGCCCGCGACCGCGCGGGCGAGGAGAGTCTTGCCCGTGCCCGGCGCACCCATCAGAAGTATGCCCTTAGGAATGCGGGCGCCAATATCGAGAAACTTCTTGGGATTTTTTAGAAAATCTACTATTTCACGAAGTTCTTCCTTGGCCTCTCTACACCCAGCCACATCTTTAAACGTAACTCGCTGGTTCTTATCGTCCGGAGAAATCAAACGAGCCTTTGACTGGCCGAAGGAGAAGGCCTGCATACCGGCACCCTTAACCTGCCGTGAGAGAAACCATAAGAAGAAGACTATGAAAGCGATGGGCAAGATAATGGGCGCAAGCGATGCAAACCAGTAGAGAAATCCCCTATCATTCTTCACTTCTATATTTATCGTTGCGAGCGCTTCCGGAGAGATATTGTAGTTTTTGAACGTGGTGGTGAGCGCCGTGCCAGCCTCCTTCTTGGAAATCTTTTCCTTGCCATCAAGAAAAGTGATTTCGAGCTTATCACCGACAATGGTAATGGCCGAGACATTGCCGGCAGTAATTTCCTGCGCCAATGCCGAGAGAGAAACTTCTTCGACCGCTTTGGAACTATCGGAAACAAGCGAATAGAGACTAACCAAAGAGAGGAAAATGATGAGGGCAAGAAACCCCTGCCCCAGAAAAGCTCGACCGGGCGGAACGCCACCCTTCCCCGGTGGTTTGGTGGTGATGATTTTTCTGATTTTCTTTGGCAATTCTTTCATAGCGACATTCTATCCCGTTAGAGGACGCCCTGTCTAGCAAGACAGTACTTCGGTCACCTTGGGGCGACCTTCCTCTAACGGGATTATATTTTTTTGATATGATTCATTCCATGAGCACCTATGCCAATAACTCAAAAGCTCTGTTTGATTATGAGATTCTTGAACGCTTCACGGCCGGCATCGAACTTTTGGGTATGGAAGTGAAATCGGTGCGAAAAGGCAAAATGAATTTAAGAGGAGCGTTTGTCGCGCTACGAAACGGCGAGGCGTATCTGTTGGGCGCGGATATTCCAGCTTATCAGCCCAAGAACGCTCCGATAGATTACGACCCGCTTCGACCAAGAAGGCTCCTGTTGTCCAAAGCCGAGCTTTGGACACTTAAAGATGCGGAAACCGTCAAAGGATTGACAATCGTACCTCTTTCGGTGTATAATAAGGGTAGGTTTCTGAAACTCGATATCGCTATTGCTCGTGGCAAGAAGAAATTTGATAAACGTCAAGCGATCAAAAAGCGCGATGTCGAGAGAGACCTGAAGAGAACTTTGTAAATATTAATACGGGGGTGTCAGTTTCGACACAAGGTTAAGTGTTCGACGTGGCACGCAGAGCTCTCGTGACTCTTTAAACTACGAGAAAATTTAAGTGCAGACAAAATTGTCGCACGGGCAAAG
>MFEJ01000003.1 GCA_001779915.1 Candidatus Doudnabacteria bacterium RIFCSPHIGHO2_01_FULL_45_18
GTCATAAACGCGAACGTCATAAATATAGCTACCGACCGCGGGCGGGGTATCGGTTAGCGTCCCATTGTTCCAAATATCCGAACTTGGAGGAGGGCTATTATTATTTTGTTGGAAAACCCAAGCGCAACCGGAGTTATTGGTCCCGTTACAATTACTGGCGGCGTACGGAGATCGATACAATTCCGCGTTTCTCAAATGACTTCCACCAGCATCTGTGACGCTAAAGGTGGCGGTGATTTGATTGCCGACAACCGCGGGATTTGGATCTATCGTAAAGGCTATAATAACCGGAGCAGTAGAATCAGAAACTGTGCCTACAGGAGTGGCAATACCGTTGTCGGTTTCCGTACCCATGTTTCCTGCTCGATCATAAACATGAAGACCGTAAATATATTGGCCTGACGAGGGCGGACTATCGGTCAGAGGCGAATTCCCAGCATTCACAACCCAACTGTTGGAATTACCTGCGGCGCTCGCCGAATCTACCGCGGATGTACCCCAGTCACAACCAGAGTTAGTCGTACCATTACAATTGCTGGCGGCATACGGCGCTCGCCACAACTCAACTCGATCCAAGAAAGAACCGCCAGCGTCAGAAACATCAAACGTCGCGGTAAAAGTCCCGCCGGTGGAAATGGTGGCCGGGGTAAGACCAAAAGCATTGACGGTAGGATTTGTGCTATCGGAGCTGACAATGATCGTGCGCGTGCCGAGATTGACCATCGGAACGCCGCCAAAATTGGAATTATAACCAAACCATTCTGCACCCACACCTTCTTGGATCATTTGCCACACAAAATTATAGGTCCCGGCCGTGCCTGGCGCGGTAATATTAAAATCAAATGTCACCTGGCCTCCAGGCGAAGCGTGGCTTCCTGTCGGCACATCATAAGGTACGTAGACACGACTCAAACCCCAAATCGTGTTGTCCTGGGGGTTTTGGGAACCGATTCCTACTGGGTAAGGGTCCGCTGCTATCCAAGGCATAGTACCAGTATTTGCAACTGTCAGCGAAACTGGGGATGTCTGATTGATCTGCATGGTCGCCGGCGCGTCAATCTCCACAAAAGCAGCGTTGTTTCCCGGAACCGTGATTTGTCTGGAGGAAATCATTCGGGTAATCGGCCCAGGCACCCCGGTACCGTTCCGCCCATCTCCCCTGGCCCAAATATTTACAAAACCATATCCAGGTCGAGCCCCAATGCAGTTATCACTGCCGCTGAACCCGCTGGTCGCGGTGTTGACGATATAACTCGGGCAGGTCGCATGCCCATTGGGTGTGGCAAACCACAGCAGTTGGGTGGATGCGGCCGCGTCCCATTCAATTCTAAATAGCTGGCCGACATTTACGACCAACGGATACGAATATGTTGTTGCCGGGGGTATGATTATGGGCGGGTAAGTACAAGAGCCATCGTCTTCAGTAGCGACTGGATTATAGTTTGTGGCAGCCGGGTCAGTACAGCCATATAGTGGCGGGGGGTTGCACTGGCCGGTATCAGGATTAATATCAAATAGACAGAAAGCCTGAGACTTGCCAACCCAAAACAAGCCGGTCGCGGCGATTATTATCAGGCCCAAAGAAATGATTGTTTGTTTCTTACGGAATATAGGCATCAAAGCTGTTTATAAAAACTCGACGGCCAAAAACCGTGGCGGCGGCAGTCGAGCCAGCACCGCTGGCAATGGGGTAAAACATCGCTCCATCAAAATTATGAGCCGGGTCATAATCAGAGGAGGCTAGGGCTGGATATTCCAAATTACTATATGGATTAAAGACGCAGGGACAACCCGAATCATCGGCAATGGCAACGCTTTGGTCGTCAGTGACACAAGACCAATTAGTTGTAAAGGTCTCATACATACAAATATTAGCCACCATGTAAACAGCGCCGCATCCAAGAAAAGACCCGCAATAAGGAACTGAAAATGACGCGCCACTGCTCTCCAGCGTTGCTCGATATGCCTGATATGCGGGATCGTCCAGGGTGATACCGAAGCTGGCAGGGGCGGGGGAATAAACCACACTTTTCTCAACAAATCCTGCTGTCGCTGGTGGTGCGACCGTGACCGTCACACTGTCTGGAGCAGCCGAACCGCCAGGACCGGTACAGTCGGCGGTATAGGTCGTGGTGGTGGTTAAATTGCCAGTATTATAGCCTGAGCCGGAAGTCCCGGTCCAGCCAGTGGGAGAAACCGAGCAGGAAGTGGCGTTGGTGGAAGTCCAGCTGATCGTGGTCGCCGTATTATTTGAAACCGCGCAGGATTGAGCGCTAAACAACCCACAGGTAATGGCCACTGTCGCGGCAGGTGTGGGTATGGTCCCGGTCACTTGGTTGGAAGTGGCGAGCCGAGTAAATCCGTCATCGGCAAAGAGCCGGAATTCATAGGTGGTGGCGGCAGGAATGGTCATGGGGCAGGATCCGGAGGATCTGGCCGAACTTGGTGTTTGGGTGCAACTGCTGGTATAGACCCAGTCCAGATAATAGACATCTGGGTCCCCTGGATAAAATAACCCAATCCAGTCAGTAGCCGATGGGAAAGGACTATAAAAAGTAACCGTCGCCTGGTTGCCGACCATAACGGTTGCCGGCGCAGCGCTTAGAGATGATGGGGCTAGTACAGTAACGGTGGTATTGGCGATCACTGAACCGGAAGGGTTGCTCGCGGTTAAGGTGTAAGTTGTGGTTGCGCCTGGAGAAACTGAAACCGAGGATCCTGAAACGCTGCCTATTCCTTGATCAATGGATAGACTGGTGGCATTGGAAACACTCCACGAAAGGGTGGAAGAACTGCCAGAAACAATCGTCCCGGGAGATGCCGTGAACGAAGAAATGGTTGGCGGGACAGGAGCCGAGACTGTGACGACCACGGAATCTGAACCAGTATAACTAGGGCGGCTACAATCGGCAGTGTAGGTTGTAGTTGCAGTTAAGTTGCCCGAGCTTTCGGAACCCGAAGTCCCGGTCCAGCCACTTGGTGAAACCGTACAGGCAGTAGCGCCAGCCGACGACCAACTAATAGTTGCGGGAGAATTATAAGGAATGGTCAGACTCTGTGCCCCATTGGCCAGGATATCGATGATGATGTAAGCGCAAGAACCATCATCATCCGTGGCGTTAGGATTATAGTTTATGGCATCTGGATCAGGACAGCCATATATTGGAGTTGGGGCACAATCATCTATTCCGTCACCGTCATAATCACCGCATTGAGCAGATGTCTTTTGCTGACCAAGCCAAAACAAGGCCACCGCAACAATTATTAAACCAAAAAAAATTAATAGGCGTTTACTGGACATTGGGTTGAGAAAATATTGTATAATGAATATTCACGGCGGTAGCATTGCTGGCAGCAAATAAATCTTCCTGGCTTTCCAACCGCACGACCCGGACGCCGGTTTCCAAATCCGTAACCGAGCCATCAGCCTCGCTGGTTTGCGGGGTATATGGCGTTTTGGAAGCTTTGAGCTGCATGGTGGTTTTGGTCAGCTTGGTCTGCGGGGTAAGAGTAAACGAAATGGTTTTGTCAATTTCGTTATCGCTCCCGGGTTTAGAAGATTTAACTTTACCATTAATTGTCACAATGTTGCCGTTAACTGCGGTGATGCTGCCGCTGATCTGATTGGAAAAATCGCCCGGGAAGTCGCTGGTTGGGGCATTTGATCCGGGTTTCTGGAAAACATTGGGATATTTAACTGACAATAAAAATAGGGCCCCTGCAATAACCAGTAAACCGAATAACCCAATCAGTGTGTTAGTTGTCTTTTTGTTCATGTTTCAACACGTTTTTAGCTTATATATATTATAGCATATATTACTCCGACGCGCAAGAATATTTAGATTATCTTGAATTCTTGCGGTCGGAGCCCCGACTTCATTTAAATATTAATAATAAACGTCGGGGTAGCACAAATTTAGGGTTTTGTACATATCTCGTATATACAGGCTTAAGACGTACCCGTTGACTGTAAAATAACGAAAGCTTATACTAAGTTTACAAGTAAACTTAGCCAGAAATTAATAAAAATGCATAAAAAAATCATTGGCTCCGTTATCGTCGCCATCCTTCTCATTCTGGTCGCGGCTTACTTTTATTTGGGTCCGAAATTACAAACTACTGAAAATCCGAGCAACAATCAGGCCCAAACGAACAGTTCCCTCCCTTCAACGACCACGGGGATAATAAAAAGCGCTTCTTCCTCGCTTGGCAACTACCTGACCGACAGTCATAGCCGAACGCTGTACACAAGTTCCGCGGATAAGCCTGGCGTGTCTAACTGTATTGACCAATGCTTGGTCAATTGGCCTCCTTATCCATATGATGGCAAAACCGATCTTTCCAAAATGTCTGGCGAGATCTACAAACCACTGGGCAAGATCCAGCGCAATAACGGCACCTGGCAATACACGTACAACAACCAGCCGCTATATTACTACAAGGGCGAAACCAAAGTTGGAGATACCAAGGGCAATGGTCTAAATAACGGCGCCTGGTCAATTATTCTACTTGATCAGTAATACTAAATAAAATCCTTAAATAAGAAATAAAAAAGGGGCGGCTCCACGTTGGAGTCGTCCCTAGTCTTGCGTGCTGCGGTGTGACTTACCACTTGCCGGTGGCGGACAACGCATTCCTGAAATCATCCCTGCTTTCTGCCTCCGCTTTCTCGTCGAACAACCGGGGCGTCCATTGCTGCGCCAGAATCTCGCCTTGAACGCGTGAATCAGCGCTTAATCTGATCAGCCCAAGCGCCAATTCGCGTAAAGGCCCTATTGCGTTTCGGCGCGACAGCCGAAGTTCGTTCCACTGCGCTTCTAACAGCGAGGCGCGAAGTAACAGATCCCCTTCGAGCGACTCCTTCGACTTCCTCTTGCCCTGCTGGTCGAATAGCATGGATCGATTAAGAAGAACGAAAATCATCCTCGGCTCATTCTTCTTGGTCTCAAGGGAGCACATCGAGGCCATGCCTGGTCCTTCGGCCTTCACGGTCGGTCGAGTGTAATCAAAGAAGCAAGCGAAACCCGCAGGCATATTGTCCACCAACGAATCAGGAAACGCCTTACGGAACGCATCCAGGAATCCCTTGAGATCCGTGATCACCGCGACATAGTCGGCTGTGATGCCGACTTCGCTTGGCAGCATCTCGACTGCTTGCCTGACGAATTCCGGCAAATTGCGGCCGGTGAGCGCCCGGACCTTCACCTCTTCCCTGATGATGACCGTCGTGTACTTGTCGGCGGCGAATGCGATGCATGCGAATAGAACAACGCTGAACAACACCGAAGCAAACGTTTTGATACGCACGGTTGTCCTCCTCTGGACTTGAAATTTAGGTTCAGTTACGACCACTCTACTTGCTATCGTAACAGACAATATTACAGGTCTGGCGGTTATTTGTCAATAGCCATGGCAACAGCCGGGACATTTATTCTCCAATTCTACCCGCGACTCCATCTATGGTTATGCTTTTGCTGATATCGCCTTCCGAGGTTTCCACTATAATCGTCGCGGTCGTAAAGGATACGGGACTCGTCGAGCCGGTGTCGTCAACCATGGCCTCCAGCGTGCCAAAAGGAGGATAAAAAATAATTGATAAATCGGTAATGGCGGCCGAACCATTCAAACTTAAACCCCCGGCTCTAATCTGTGATCTCGCCGGCAGGATATAGGTTTCTATTAAGTCCACGCTTCCGCAGGTATTTTCCGCGGACAAGGTCATCGCCGTTGGCGTTGCGTAAGCAAATTCAATCCAGTAGAATTCCGCGCTTCGGCAGGCGCCGTTGGCGTTGTTGGTTTTTTTACCGGTGAGCGCGTAATTTTGTGCGGTTCTGATGGCACTGATCACCGTATCGGATGCCAGTGCGACTGCCCTTCGTTTTTCGCCACTGCGAAAATTCGCAATGCTAATGCCGCTAATCAAAGTGATTAGAAAAACTACCACAAGCAATTCGATTAGAGTGAAGCCTCTTTGTTTCATAATCCAAGGAGTTTAAAATACCAATTAGTTAACTTCAGACCATACAACATCATTATTATAGCAGAAGCGGATAAAAATACTCCGAACGGCAATTTGGAGCCAAGTTTTTTTCCACCGAAAACTATCAATATCAATCCAAACGCGCCGCCAATCGCATAAGATACGAGTAGAAAAATCAAGGACAATTTAAATCCAAACAAACTGCCTAAAAGCAAACCAAATTTTACATCCCCAAATCCGATCCAGCGACCACGGGACACAAAATACTGCAGACCGAAAAAACCAGATACGAGCAAGGCGCCTTCTAAGCCTGATACAAAGTGGGAGTGAGTAGTGAGTAGTGAGTAGTGAGTAGTTAAATCCAGAAAAATATTCCAGACTGTAACCAGAGCCAAGGCGGGAAATATGACTTTATCTAAAATCAAATAGTGTTTGTAGTCAAAAACCGCGATGACGATCAGAAAACAGATAACAGTTAACAGATACCAGAATTGAAAATTGAAAATTGAAAATTGAAAATTTTGAGCTAACAATACAAAGAGTATCGCCGTGGTTAGCTCAATTAGTGGGTATTGCCACGAAATTTTGGTCTGACAATAACGGCAGGATCGGTTCAGCCAAATAAAACTCACAACCGGGATCAAATCAAGGACCGCGAGTTCGTGTCCGCATTTTGGACAATGGGAACGCTTAAACACGACTGATTCGCCAGAATGCAATCTGTAGACCACCACGTTTAAAAAACTACCAACCACCAAGCCTAAAACAAAAATTATTATCAGAGTCATAAATTATCAGCTTCCCCTCTGATATTCCAACAAATGATATTTACTAAACTCATATTCCTTGGTTTTAATATAGTGTGGAGGTTCAACCGATAAACTATCTTGGTCTTGAACAATAAAGTATATCGTATCGGCCAGACTCTTAGAAACATGCCCATCAAACTTCGCAACCTTAGCATAATAATATAAAAAATAGGGATAGCCAGTATCGTCAATGACTTTAAAGTTACTGTCACCGCTGGCTAAAGTAAAATCAAAGATTAGTTTGTAATTATCATAATCCATTTCTTTTTTTTCAATTTGCGGAAAAAAATAGTACAATTGGACTGCCTGGGCCATCATAAACAAAACCAGAAGGCTTATGGCCTCTTTAGGAAAATTTTTATATAGCCAAGATGACGCGTAAGCAAAATAGATTAAGGGTATCGGCCAGAGTACCAGAAAGTAAAATTCCGGAACCCGGCCTTGAAAAAAAACAAAAATAAGAGTGCCCACTGTCATCCAGGTCAAAAGTAAAAAATTACCCTCTGTTGATATCGGTGAATTAGTCAGCGCGCCTCTAAAAGACCGGATTTTATACCAAACCCAGACCGCTATCAAAACAAATAAAAATGATACTGCCAAATAAATCACCTTATTTATTGAAAAAAAATCAAAATAGCCATTTTTAAAAAATACTAAACTATACCAAAAAATCATTATTGCCTTAAGCGAAATTATATGTGGAAAAAAAGAAAAATAATGCTCACCGAGACGGAAGATGCCAAATGTATTTATAAAATCGTGCTGCAACTCATAAACTAAATAAGGGATGTAGGTCAGAGCAGCAAAAATGACGGTAATCATTATTCCCTTGACTTGGATAATCTTGCGATACAAAAATATTGATAAAACATAAACAACGGGTAAAATTAACAAGGCAGTGGCATGTAACTGCGTAGCTAATCCTAAACTGACTCCTGCAATAACTGTGGTTTTCCAACCTGCAGCTCCTTGAATTATCTTGGTCAGGCAATAGAAAAAAACCAAAATAAAAAATGGCATCAGGTTTGGGTTGGAAACATAGTACGCATTCTGGATGTCATACATGGAGATAGCCAAAAGGAAAGCCCCAAGCAGCGCCGGAACTTTATCTTGAAACCAAAGTTTCAATAAAAAATAAAGCATCACGACTTGGGCAACAGAAAAAAAGCCGCTGGCGGCAATGGCTCCCCAAGCATAATAATGACTTAACCAAACAAATGGCGCTAAAAGATAATAGTAAAAAGCCCCGAAATTAAATCCCCCTAATGATGCCGAAGGACCGAGCAACGGAATGTCGCCTTGACTCAAAAAATTATAGCTGACAAGTAAGTCACGCGCTAATTCGTTAGTATGTCCGTAAAAAGCGTAACGTAGTTTGAAAATTCTTAAAATGACAGCAATTAAAACAATAATGCCTAAAGAATACTTCTCAAAAAATTTTTGCATATATTAGAAAGGTAGCGTTGAAGTGATGCCGCTAAAAGCCGACATATAGTAAGTCCCTGGTGGACCATAGTCAGTATCCCCCTCGGTTTGAAATTGAAATTTATAATTGGAATACACCGCTCCGCCACAGCCAATGCTGACATTGCCGCCCTGGGTGTAAATATACGCGAATAGTGGATCCCCGGTATTAAACAACGGGTCTTGGGGAACTTTGATTGCAGAATCACCCAAGCAAGATAGCTGGCTATTAGTAAGTTGAGCCAGATCCCAGGTCGGTGTGTCCGGATAACCGTTGCCGAAATCGTAATAAATATCCAAAGCTGATCGGATTGACTGAACATCAGTCAGTCTTTTAGAGTCCCTGGCTTTCATTCTGGCCGCGCCTAAAGATAGCACGACCAAAGACAACAAAAGGCCAATAATGGCCACGACAATCAACAGTTCAATTAATGTAAACCCAGCACCACTTTGGTACCGAATAAATCCCCGGCTCTGCATATCTAAGAAGCCAAAAGAATTAGCTGCTTAGATATACCCAGCACCAAAATTTGGTGCTGGGTATACTCCGAATAAATCCGGAATAATTTATAACTTGAACTATTGCAACCCTGCTTCTGATGCGGTGTGGTCTCCGGCTGAAAATCCGCCAGTTGCGCCCTCCAGACAGAAAGCAATCGTGTAGCTGCTTGCGGAAACCTGAACGTAATCGTAGTTAGCAGTAGTGTAACCAGACGTACAGGTTGGTGACGGATAAGACGGATAAGAGGCTAGATAAGTACTGAATGTCGGATCGCCATCCGTAGGATCCGGATGAGCATTAACGTCAGCAACGGGATAACCGCCATTGTCGTTGTAATGCAGTTCCAACGCGGTCATGATCTGTCGGACATCAGCCAGGCGTCTGGCGTCTCGGGATTTGGCGCGGGCGGAGTTTAGGGAAACTAAAACCACGGCAGCCAAAATCCCGATGATGGCAATAACCACCAGAAGTTCAATCAGGGTAAAGCCGTAATGCTTTCGATTAATAATGTTTCTCATAAATTACTAATTATCTAGACCTAAGACTAATTCAATCCGGCTTCAGTCGCGGTGTGGTCTCCGGCTGAAAATCCGCCAGTAGCTCCCTCCAGACAGAAAGCAATCGTGTAGGAAGTTGAGCTCACCTGAACGTAAGTATAGGCGGTGTTGTCAGCACAGGGTGCTGGTCCAGATGGAGATGGGTAAGTTGGATAGGTTACCAAGTAAGTGTTGAAAGCAGGGCTGCCACCAGTCGGAACTCCTGCTGTGGCTGTTGGATAACCGCCATTGTCATTGTAATGCAGTTCCAACGCGGTCATGATCTGTCGGACATCAGCCAGGCGTCTCGCGTCTCGGGATTTGGCGCGGGCGGAGTTTAGGGAAACTAAAACCACGGAAGCCAAAATACCGATGATGGCAATAACCACCAAAAGTTCGATCAAGGTAAACCCTCGATTCGTTCGATTAATAATGTTTCTCATAAATTCACCCCCTTCCGCTTATGTGGAAAGTGATTTGCATCAGAGGCAAATAGGAAAATAAAGGCCATAGCCTTAAGTTCCCTAAAACCCCCTCATGTTCTCGGTTTTCCAGTTAATTTTTGTCTCATAACAGAGTTAAGTAGCTCCTGCTAAATTATATATCGGCAATAAAATTCCTGCAACCATGACGGCCACCGCCAAGCCCAAAAACATCATAATGACCGGTTCCAAAAGCGTGGTTAGGACCTTCAACACGCTGTCAACTTCTTTCTCATAAAACACGGCCAACTTCTCTAAAATCTCCTGTAGTCGACCGGTGGATTCGCCGATTTGCGTCATCTGGGCCACAATCACCGGGAACTCCGGTCTTTGGGTCAACGCCGAGGCAATACTTTTGCCATTGCGGACTTGAATCGAGGCGTCCAGAATAATTTCTTTATAAACCGCGTTCCCCACAATGTCGGACACCGAATCAAGAGCTTGCACGATTGGAATGCCTCCAAAAATCAAGGTCGAGAGATTGCGCGCAAACCTGGCCATGTAAATTTTTTGAAATAATTTACCGATTACCGGCACTCGGATTTTCAGAGCATCAATCACGTACCGCCCCCCGGTAGTTTTAATGTAGAACGTAAATCCGGAAATGGAACTAACAATAATAATTATTGCCAGCCACCAAAAATTCTGAAAAAAGTTGGTTGTCGCGATTAAAATTTTTGTGGTGAAGGGCAGTTCGACTTTGGAATCCTGCAAGATCGCGACCAACGGCGGCAGCACATAAATGAACATGAGGAACCCGACTATAATCAAAGCGGCAACAATAAACGCCGGATAACTTAAGGAGCCGATAACTTTGGAGCGTAAATCATAATCTTTCTCCAGTTGGTTAGCCAGGTACCCTAAGGATTCATCCATGGTTCCGGACAACTCGCCGGCTCGCAAAAGATTGACGTAAAGATTAGAAAAAATTTGCGGATACCGCGCGGTGGCCGAAGATAAACTTTCTCCGGACTCCACGTGTTGGGCGATGTCGGCCAAGACTGACTTCAGCTTGCTGGATGAAACCTGGGTTTCCAAAACGTGCAGTGATTGCACAATCGGAACCTTGGCGTCAATCAGGGTCGCCAGCTGGCGGGAGAACAAAACCACTTCTTTCATGGGGACCCGATCAAAAATTTTAATCCGCTCCAAAATATCAACCTTGCCAGCGGGTAAAATTTTAATAACTATCAACCCGTGAGCGCGTAAAACGTCAAAAGCCGTACCCTCACTTACGGCCTCGACCGTACCGGTTCGAAAATTTCCTTGATTGTCGCGGGCTTGATAAGCAAATTCCATAGTTTATCTATTTAACAACCCCTCAAATAAATCGTGGTCAGTCACATAAAGCATGGCATCTTCCAGTCTCGTCTGGTTAGTGCGCACCAACTGGGCTAAACTTGAGTCCAAAGAAAACATGCCGCTGGTGTGCGAGGTGTGGATAATGTTGGGTAATTCATAAGTTTTATTTTCACGAATAACATTCGCTACGGCGCTGTTATTCATCATAATCTCCGTGGCTGGCACGCGACCGCCGCCGATCTTGGGTAATAAGCGCTGGGACAAGACACAGATGAGAATGTTGGACAACTGGCTTCGGACTTGATTTTGCTGATAAGCTGGAAAGACATCAATGATGCGATCAATGGTTTGGGAAGCGTTGTTGGTATGCAGGGTGGCAAACACCAAGTGTCCGGTTTCCGCAATGGTAATGGTTGCGGATACTGATTCTAGGTCGCGCATTTCTCCCACCAGCACAACGTCGGCATCTTCCCGCAAGACCGAGCGCAGGGCTTTATCAAAAGTTAAGGTGTCAAAGCCGACCTCTCTTTGATTCACCAAAGATTTATCCTGAAGATAA
>MFEJ01000004.1 GCA_001779915.1 Candidatus Doudnabacteria bacterium RIFCSPHIGHO2_01_FULL_45_18
CACGCCCGTCACCCAGCGCGGGCAAATAAGACTTTCAAGTCCAGGCGCCATGCCAGGACAGGCAAGTTGACCAGGCAATGAAAAACATTAAAGGCTCTCTATGACACGCGTCTAGGAAGCCTTTTTTGCATTTTTGGGGTGAAATTTTAATCACACAATATCGCTCGGACAGGTTGCAAAAATTACCGGTCACAAATTCTGCTGAATTTGTGATCTTCTTGCTCGCGCCGTCGCGCTTCGCAGGCTAATTTTTTGCAACACAGTCCTCGCTCTATTAAAATTAGCCGTTAAATTTCGATTGCGCCATTTCTAATCCTTGGGTTTGCAGGGTTTCTATGGCGTCTTTGGTTTTGGCTAAGACTTCTTTAACAATCACTTCTTCGGCTGGAGTGAATTTTTGCAAAACAAAGGCATCAGAATCTGGAATCTGGAATCTGGAATCTGGATTATCTATTCCTAATCGGAGTCGAATAAAGTCTTTTGTGCCAATTTCATCAATGATAGATTGCACGCCGTTGTGGCCGGCGCCGGTAATATTTTTTTGAATTTTGATGGCGCCGATGGGCAGATCGAGTTCATCGTGGACCACCACCAATTGCGCGGTTGGATAAAATTTTAGAATTTCTTTAACCGCCTCGCCGGATTTGTTCATAAAAGTTTGTGGCTTGGCCAAGATCACATCATCCAATTTTAAAAATTGGGAATCATATTTGTTTTCCCAAGCCTCACTGCCCACCAGCAAATCCAAAACCCGAAACCCGAAATTATGTCGGGTATTTTCGTATTGAAAGCCTAGATTACCTAAACCCACGATCAAATACATCAAAGTTCGTTTCTATTAATTCCAGCTTGTTTGAGAATTGAGAGTAAAGTACCCTTAGGTAAATCTTTGGTGTGATAAGGCACTGTCACTCGTTTTTTGGTTTCCGGATGATAAAAAATAAAATGGCTTCCAGTTGTATGATCAAGGAGGAAGCCGCGCGATTTAAGTTGGGCTATGACTTTTTTGGAAGTCAAAGCCGGTAGTCTAGGCATATATTTTGGAAACAATATCTACGGAACTGATGAAGCTTTCGTTATCAGAAGGAATTGGTTCGTGGTGTTTTTTTAGACTAGCGACATACCCCTGGATGGCATCAATCGCCATCTTTTTTGCCTGTTTAAGATTTTGTCCATAGCTGATACATCCAGGCAGTGCTGGGACAATCACGGTATAACCGCCTTCCGGTACTGGTTGAAAGATGACATTATAATGAAAATTTTTCATGAATATATTATATCTAGTCTTGACAAATCCGTCAAAAAGGAGTATACTATATTGTTTAAAGCTATAAGCTTCGGCAGAAATTAGAAAAATTTATTGCTTCCGAATATATTTAATTTCAATCGGCGCGCCTTCAAAGCCGAATTTTAAGCGGAATTGTTTTTCAAACCATTTTTTCCACGCCGTGGCGATGGCGGCCGGAAAATTTACGGTCATTTTGAAGGTTGGGGGATTTTGGCCAATCTGGGTCAACGAATAAATTTTTGGGGCGCGCTGGTCTTCCATTTTACCAGGCATGCTTTCGCCCATGATTTTTTGCAAAAATTCATCCAGCGTTGTCTCATCAATTTTTCGGTTGGCCGCGGCAAAAGCCTCTTGAGCAAATTTTAGCAGAAGATCCAATCCTTGAGAAGTTGTAGCCGAGGTAAACAACACGGGCAGAAACCACATTTGCGGCAAATAGTCAGGCAAAACATCTAGGCATCGATCCTGCGCCACCTTATCCAGCTTATCAATTTTATTAAGCAGAATGACACACGGTTTTTGCTGCTCTAAAATATTTTCGGCCACGGCCTGGTCCTGGACCATGATTTCTTCGGATGCGTCCAGGACAAACAACGCCACATCAGTTTGGGCAATGGTGCGGATGGATTGGAAAGCCGCGGCCGCATCCACGTCGGTATCCTGGTCCCACTTCTTTTTTATGCCAGCGGTGTCCAATAAAATAAATTTTTGACCACGCCATTCAAAGGGAATCTCCACGGTTGAGCGCGTAGTGCCAGCTTGCTCGTGGACGATTAATCGTTCTTGTTTAATGAGCGCGTTGATCAGTGATGATTTGCCGACATTCGGTTTGCCGAGGAAGGCAATTTTTAAACCCTGTGATTCTGCCGCTTCGAGCTTGGCGAATTCGGGTTTTAGTTTTTCTACAATCGCATCCAGAATATCGCCGATGCCAGAGCCATTGACTGACGAAAGTAGGAAAGCTTCCCCTAAACCTAACTTTAGATAAGCTTGGCCCGCGGTTTCAGTTCGCGTGTTGCGGGCATCAATTTTATTAACCCCCAAAACCACGGGTTTGCCGGTTTGTGATAATTTTTGGGCGACGCGCAAATCTTCGCTGGCGAGATTGGTTCGGCCGTCCACTAACAATAAAATTAGATCCGCTTCGGCTTGTGCGATCGCGGTTTGTTTTTGGATACTGATTTCCAGGTCCGAGCTTGGGCGTTTGATAATGCCGGCGGTGTCAATTAAAAAAAACGACAGACCATTCCATTGAGTGAGGCCATAAGCGCGATCCCGCGTCGTGCCAGCATCAGGATAAGTTAAGGCCAGACGTCTTTCCAGAACTTTATTAAAGAATGTGGATTTGCCGCTGTTGGGAAGACCAATGATGGCAACTAAAGGGATTTTCATAAGGTGTCTTTCCCAATTACAATGACAAAGTCAGCAGCAGAGTCCGGGTAGGACACATCCGAAGTCGTGAAGACGTAGTTACTGTTTAGATAGTCCAGGGTATTCGGAGAACTTCCTTGCGAGTTGTCGTATAAAATCGTTTGGTCATAAGCAACCTTGCCTCGGAAAATTGCAAAGCGGGCATCAATGTTGACATTAAGTAATTTTTTCCATGGAGTTTCGGCGGCTACCTTGCCGGTGGAGTTTTGGATTTCAACTACTGCACCTTCTTTTTTTAGTTTCGCGAGCACGGCGCTGTTTTTTAAGAATTTATGGACATCAGACAGTTCTTTGCCTTCGCAAGGGCGAATGACATACATGCGGATAATTTCCGGTTCCGCTTCGGTCCCGGTCTCGTCTGTATCATCAGTGCCAGCAGTGGTCGTGGTTTCTCCCGGGATGGTGTCGAGTGTCTCCTCTGGATCGGGTTCCGGTGGCGGAGGGACTCGTTCGCCGGTTTTCGGATCCACCAGAGCCGAGCAGATGATATTTGACTGTGGTTCCATGGCAAAAGAGTAAATCTTGTCGCTCGCAATATTTTTTGTAAGTTCCGATAAACGTTTCAATTCAAAGGGTTCCAGATTGGTGGTGAAATTTTCCGTAAAATCGGAGAGGAGATTGTTGATGGTTTTCAGATCGGTCAGATTTAGCGCCAGGATTTTCTCTTTCATGGCGACCAGGATTTTTTTCTGTCGCTCGGAGCGGGCAAAGTCTGATCCTTCTTCCGCATCAGGACTGTGCCTGGAGCGCGCAAACATCAAAGCCCGGACGCCATCCAGATGTTGGTCACCTTTAGTAAAGGTCACGGGCGCAAGGTATCCTTTCGTGTCATAGGGATAGTCATTCGGAAAGGTTGAGTCAGTAAAAGTTTGATCCACTGTCACATCCAAGCCACCCACATCATTAACCGCAGCCACGAATCCTTGAAAGTCAATCACCGCATAATACGGAATATCAAAACCTGTGACTTGCTCGGCCGAAGCCAAAGCCGCCTCGGCCGCCTCAACCGGATCGGCATGAAAAGCGTAGGCGGCATTGATTTTGTTAAATCCCAGGCCAGGCAAATTAACCGCAAAGTCACGCGGAATTGATGTTAAAACCGCCTCGTTATTTTTCGTGTTAATTTGAGCCAAAATCATGGTGTCAGTCAGATAAGCTCCGTCGTGGCCTTCGCCTCCGACCCCCATCAGCAGCATGTTGATCTGGCCTTCTTGTTCGCCAATTAAGGGTTTATTTGGACTTAAAATGAGTTTGGTTAAGCGTGTAAAAATATTTTCTTTATTGGTAAAGATTTGATTAGCTTTGGAAAGCACCAAAGTCCCAAACCAAGCCCCACCGCCAAGCAAAATCAAAAGCAACACGACCCAAGGCCAAATGCGGCGTTTGCGGGGCCTGGGAGTTTCATGATAATTTTGATACATGTGTTGTGATGGCGGTTGAATTGCGTCCAGTGTAGGCATGGATATAAAAAATATAAGTTTAGCCTATTAATTATACTGATTTTTACTATTGATTTCAATGCCGCTTATTGGTAAGCTACTAAAGCTACTATATAAAGATTGCATTTGGGCGGTTAGCTCAGCGGTAGAGCATTGCATTCACATTGCAGGGGCCACAGGTTCGAATCCTGTACCGCCCACCATGAAAATTTATTATGGATGAACAAAGAAACCAAATAGAAAATCAGCCTTCGCGTAAAGGTTTTTTTGCGGGTATGATTTCGCCATTGCTATTCATTTGGGATTTTTTAAAGATTGTTTTGATTGCCGTGGTGATTATTATTCCCATCCGGTATTTCGTGTTTCAACCGTTTATTGTTTCCGGTGCATCCATGGAGCCGAATTTTCACAACGGCCAATACCTGATTATTGACGAACTGTCATACTATCTATCGGAACCGAAACGCGGCCAGGTGGTGGTCATGCGCTATCCTCGCGACCGCCAGCAGTATTTTATCAAACGGGTGATTGGTTTGCCCGGAGAAAAAATTGAAATTGATTCCGGCCATGTTTTAATTAACGGTCAGGCCCTTACTGAATTTTATCTAGAGAGCCAAAATTTAACTTTTCCGCATTCCGAAGGTGTGGTGTCCACCAAAAAAAGTTTAACCTTAGGTGCCAATCAGTATTTTATGATGGGCGATAATCGGGGAGCGTCCTCGGATTCACGCGACTGGGGACCCTTGGATCGCAAAGACATGGTCGGGAAAGTCTTGTTGCGCGTCTTGCCTGTAAATCAGCTGCAAATATTCCTGCAAGCCCCGGAGTATAGCCTCTAAATTTATGGGACGACCAAAAAAACTTACGCCGCAAGTTGAAAAAGCCCCACCCCGCCTGGCTGGTCTTATGGATTTGTTGCCTGAACAGCACGCATCCTGGGACGTGTTTATGGAAAAATTGGTCAGTCTGGCGCACACGTTTTCTTATGCTAAAATCACCACCCCGTTATTTGAAGACAGCCGTTTGTTTCGTTTTTGGTCGCAAGCTTCCGATCAACTGTTAGTCTTTCAGGATGGTAAAAATAATTTGGCCGTGAAACCCAGCAACATTTTCAGCCTGGCTCGGGTGTACTTGGAGCATCAGTTCGCAGAAAAAGAAAGGGTCACTAAATGGTACTACCAATCGCCCGTGGCCTGGCTGAATCAGCAAAATCAGCTTCGGCAAACCACGGAATATGGTTTGCAAATTTTTGGCGCCATTGCCCCGATTGCGGACGCGCAGCTGATTAATCTTTTGCTGAAACTATTTACGGAATTAGGACTCACCTCTTTGTCTTTGCAGGTCAACTCCATTGGCTGCATTGAATGCTTGCCTGAATACGAAGAGCAGCTGAAAAATTATTTCAAAGATAAAAAATACGATTTGTGTGAAAATTGCCTGGACGCTTTTGACAACAACCACCCGCTTGAAATCTTAGGTTGCAATAATCTGTCCTGTAGCACGGCCGCGGCCGATGCGCCAACCCTGATTGACTATTTATGTGAGAATTGTCGCCGGAATTTTATTGGAGTCTTGGAAGGATTGGACGAATTGGGGGTGGCGTATAATTTAAATCCGAAAGTAATCGGTAAGCCGTGGTCGCGCCGGACAGTGTTTGAAATTCGTTATCAGGGGCCAACATCTGAAGTGGTTTTGGGTTTTGGCGGCCATGCGGATGATTTGATCCAAAGCTTAGGCGGGGTCTCAACCCAAGCTTTGGGATTTGCCGGTACTTTGGATATGATTCTAGCAGGATTCGAAGCGGCTGGCGTAAAGTTTGTTCATAAAAATAAAGTGGATGTGTTTTTAGTGCCCTTGGGCGATTTGGCGGCCAAGAAAACTTTGCGGCTGTTTACGGAACTTTGGAATCATCATATTGTGGCCTCGGAATTTATCGGTCCGGGTTCCATCAAAACGCAACTCAAGCTGGCAGAATCCAATAAAGTCGCTATTGCCTTGATCATTGGCCAGAAAGAGGCCCGTGATGGAACAGTTATTCTGCGCGACGTCAGATCAGGGATGCAGGAGCTGTTTACATCCGAGCGAATTATTGAAGAAGTGAAGAAACGACTGGGCAAGTAACCCTTTTTGTGTTATAATATGCCAAGCTATTTAGAAAGGGGTGAGTTATTTTTGGTAGAAGTTAAACGGAAGGACAACGAATCATTTGAAAGTCTGCTTCGGCGATTTAACCGCAAGATTCAGCAAAGCGGCGTTTTAATTCGTGCCCGACGAATTCGATTTTTTGCGCCGGCTAAATCCCGCAATTTATTGCGCGAAGACGCCGCTCGCCGAGCCATCAATCGCGAAAAAAGGGAAGAACTGAAAAAACTCGGCAAGCTGCCAACTCGTCCAACATTTAAGCGAAGATAAATGCTTTTAGAACAAATTGACGCTGACTTAAAAATCGCGCTGAAAGAAAAAAACGAAACCACCACTTCGGCTTTAAGAAATCTTAAGGCTGCAGTTACCAACGTCCAGATCGAAAAGCGACAGGCCCTAACTGATGATGAACTGCTTAGTGTGATCGGAAAAAAAGTGAAACAGCATAAAGATTCCATTGAAAGTTTTACTGCTGGCAACCGCGCTGATTTGGTGAATCTGGAACAGGCGCAAATGGCCGCGTTGCAGAAGTATTTGCCCAAACAAATGAATGAAGCCGCACTTGGTATGATTGTGAAAGATACGATCAAAAATCTAAATGCGACCACGGCGGATTTCGGCAGAGTCATGAAGGAAGTGGTGTCACAAGTTAAGGGTCAGGCTGATGGCAGCATGATCTCCCAACTAGTCAAAGAAAATCTATCCCGCCACAGCAATTCAACATTAAATGAAGGCGGGATCCCGCCACCGGCGGGAAAATAAAACCCAAATGGCTAAGGAACAAATCTTTGTCGGTTTAGATGTCGGCTCATCCGTAATCCGCGTGGTCGTGGGCAAGCAGGAATCAGAATTGGGAAGTCCCAGTATTATCGGAGTCGGAGAAGCCCCATCCGCCGGTATTCGCCGCGGGGTGATTGTTGATATTGACGAAGCTGTGTCTGCCATTTCCGAAGCTTTGGAAAAAGCCGAGCGTATGACCGGACTTTCAATTGACCACGCTGTGGTTTCAGTTGGCGGTGCGCAAATCATGTCCCAGGAAAGCCACGGGGTAGTGGCGGTATCGCGCGCGGATGGTGAAATTACGGAAAATGACGTGGTGCGCGTGGTGGATGCTTCGCAAGCTATTTCCATTCCTCCCAACCGCGAAATTTTGCATGTGATTCCGAAAAATTTTACCGTAGATGGCCAGACCGGGATTAAGGATCCGGTTGGCATGTCCGGCATTCGGCTGGAAGTGGACAGTCAGATTATCCAAGCCTCGGTTCCGTTTATCAAAAATTTGACCAAGTGCATCATGCAGGCCGGGTTGGAGATTGATGATTTAGTTTTAACGCCACTGGCAGCGGCGCAAGCGGTTCTGACCAAAAAACAAAAAGAACTGGGTGTGGTTTTGATTGATTTGGGCGGCGGGACCACGGGACTCGTGGTCTTTGAAGAAAGCGATTTGGTGGCCTCCGTGATTTTGCCGGTTGGGGCAACCCACATCACCAACGATTTAGCGATTGGTCTTCGAACGAGCGTGGATACGGCGGAAAAAGTCAAACTTCAGCATGGGCAGGCGGAAGCGCGGGAAATCAAAAAAGATTCGGAAATTGATTTGTCCAAAATTGACAAGCAGGAAGAAGGTCGCGTGTCAGTCAAACACATAGCCGAGATTGTGGAAGCACGTATGGAAGAGATTTTGGATTTGGTGAATAAAGAATTGAAGCGCATTAATAAAGACGGCCAACTGCCAGCTGGCGCTGTCTTGACAGGCGGTGGCGCAAAGCTTCCCGGAGTGATAGAATTAGCCAAAAAGCAGTTGCGCCTGCCAGTGAGCATCGGGCTTCCTGGCGCGGTTACGACCGTCATTGACCGTGTGAATGATCCGGCCTTTGCCACCGGGGTTGGCTTGGTGTTATGGGCCAATGAATTTTTATTAGGATCTTCCCGTACGATCAATAAATTTGCGCGTAAAGTTTTGGAAAACGACACAGTCAATAATTTAATAAAATAGTTTAAATCATTCCTTCCTTAATTTATGAAATTTAGATCTTCGGAAGTCAAACCAAGAATCGAAACGTTTGCCCGCATCAAAGTCATTGGCGTGGGTGGTTCCGGGCATAATGCCATCCATCGCATGATGGAAACCGGCATTCGCGGCGTGGAATTTGTGGCGATCAATACTGACGCCCAGGCTTTGCATAACTCGGAAGCTGACCAAAAAATCCACATTGGCAAAACCATCACGAGAGGTTTGGGCGCTGGTATGAATCCGGACATTGGCCGCGCGGCGGCGGAAGAATCCAGGGATGAAATTTTGGATTGTATCAGAAACGCGGACATGGTGTTTATTACTTGCGGTATGGGCGGGGGCACTGGCACTGGTGCGGCGCCGGTGGTGGCCGAGCTTGCGAAAAAAACCGGGATTTTGACGGTGGGGGTGGTGACTAAACCGTTTGCGTTTGAAGGCGCCAAGCGCCGTGAAATTGCGGACAAGGGCCTGGATTATTTAAAACAACACGTGGACACCATCATTGTCATACCCAATGATCGGATTTTACAAATTATTGATAAGAAAACTTCGCTTTTAGACGCGTTCCGCACGGTGGATGATGTGTTGCGCCAGGGTGTGGCCGGTATTTCGGATTTGATTACGACCCCAGGCACGATTAACGTGGACTTTGCGGATGTGAAAGCTGTCATGCAAAACGCGGGTTCGGCGCTGATGGGCATTGGCCGCGGTACTGGTGAAAACCGAGCGGTTGATGCGGCCCGGGCCGCCATTGATTCGCCCCTGCTGGAACTTTCCATTGATGGCGCGCATGGCGTGTTGTTTAATATCACGGGCGGCAAAAACCTCGGGATGCACGAGGTGGAAGAAGCCGCGAAATTTATTACCAAATCCGTGGATCCGGATGCGAAAATTATTTTCGGCACCGTGATTGACGAAGACATGGATGAAGAAGTCAAAATCACGGTTGTGGCCACTGGCTTTGACGAAAAGTTGCGACACCGCGAACCGATCCAGCGCCGTGAAGAGCCGAAAGTGGAATCTAAAAAGCTGATTTTCACACCCAAGGTCATGGATGAAGAACTTGAACGCGTGCCGGAAGAACAAGACGAACTGGAAATCCCAGCGTTTATCCGAAAGAAGATTAAGTAATGACGTTAGTCATTACTTAAACACGTGTTTAGGAACGTTCTGATGAACGTTCCTTTTTTCTTGCCGAAGTTCTAGCCAATTTGGTATGCTAATAAACCAAGCTCGAGCTTGGAAGTACTCAAATGACAGTTTGAAGGGGGAGAATGCTATGCAACCGCATGAACGGATTTTCGCGGCTGTGGACACCAACGACATCATCAAGGCCCAGGCACTCGTACACGCGCTCAAGGGCAAGGTCGGCGGGTTCAAGATCGGTCTGGAATTCATCACGAGTCAGTTTGTCCAGCTCGTGTCCGGGGAATACGCTGGCGATCTGCTGTCTGCGCTCCGAAGTCTGTTTCGGGAAATCGGCCCAGACCTGTTCTGGGACGGCAAGTTCGATGACATCCCAAACACGGTCGCTGGCGCTTCGCTCGGCCTCGGCCAAAACAGAACTGGAGGGAATTGACAACAGCTCATCCAGAGTTGCCTCTGGCTTGAGCAGTAACGACGGCACGTGCCTTGCGCGTC
>MFEJ01000005.1 GCA_001779915.1 Candidatus Doudnabacteria bacterium RIFCSPHIGHO2_01_FULL_45_18
GTTATTTAAGAAATAGACCGCCGGCGATGCGGCGTATTTGAAAAGGGTGCCAAACGGACGAATAAAAGGATCAGTGCTGATCGGAAGGCTGTTTACTAAGTTCACATCGTCAATGACATAAACGTTGCTGAAGTTATAGTTATGGTCAAAGAATTCTTGAGCAGTACTAAAGGCAAACCGTTGACCATTAATAATAAGATAAACTGTCGGATCATTATTGGCTTTGATCAGTGTTGCGTTTCTTAATCCAACCACCGGCCCAGGGGCAAAAGTCACATAGTCAGGAATGACGATGATACTTCGGCTTCCGGGCACTTGGTTGACATATACTGACCAGGATGTAATCGGACGAGCTAAATCACCTTCTTTAATGTAAACGGTTGCGTCATTCGCATACTTAAAGATCGTCCCGGATGGATACATATCTGGCCTGACTGTCACCGGCGTGGGACTTGGGGTTGGTGTCGGAGTCGGAGTTGGTGGGGGGGGCGGTGGAGGAATTGGCGGGTTTGTGCCTCCTGTCAGAGTGAAGCTGGCGTTCGTGACAGAAGTTAACCGATCTGTCTGTCCGCCGGCAACGTTCGTATCAGTGGTACTGCCAAGTGTAAAGTCAAAGTTCACATTGGAAGATCCGTTGGCAATCCCGATAAAGCTGATAGTAGCTAAGGTCCCGGAGCCGTTGTAAGTGGCCCCTTCCGGTGCAATCTGGGAAAATTGGATCTGACCTGTAGAATTGTTGACCATGTTGCTCATGGTCTGACCAAGTAGGGTCCCAGCACTAATTTGCACACCAGCAACGCTTGCGACCGCGTCCTGTACTTGGACCACCAGTGGATTAAAATGCAATGAAAAAACATCTACGCCATCCACGGTCTGACCAGTGGTATTCAGATTGATCGTGACCGTAAAGGGCTGATTGATAGAATAGCTGCCGGAGGTTGGACTTAGGGTTAGAGTGGCGGCAGAAGTGGAGTTAGCAGAAACTAGAAAATAGAAACTAGAAAATAGAAAAATAAATAGGAGTTTTTTCATACGATTGAGAAATTATTCTATTCTTCCCCACCCATTAACCAATGGATATTCATGAAGGAAAAATCAATGGAATTAACGAAGCCATCCTGGTTTAGATCACCGGAAGTATTGGAAGTAAACCAGTTGGTATTCACGACGGAATAATCCACGGAATTGATGAAGTTATCCTGGTTAATGTCCCCAACCAGAAGCTGCGGAAAATTGTAGGTTACATTGTTGTTTAGATCCAAGTTGAGTAATCTGGTTAAGAACGGCGAAACTATAATTTTGAGAAACACTGTAGTCGGGTTATTGTTGAAGGTAATGGTGGCATTGCCCGCGCTATTCGTAGTAAAGGGATAGGAAGTAATCGCAGTTTTACTGGGACTGCTTAAGACATCTAGAGTGCCGGTGGCAACCCGAGAGGACCGGCTTTCCAAGGCAGCGATATTGATCGTCCGCTGATAGGTGATAACATTATTTACTGTCACTGATACCGCAGTGGAAGTAGTTAGGTTGCCGGCCGCATCCCGTGCTCTGGCAATAAGCGAATGCGAGGCGTTGGTTGTGGTCGTGGTATTCCAAACTATGGAGTAAGGCGAGGTTGTATCTTCCGCACCGAGGTTGGCGCCATCAAGTAAAAATTGCACGCCAGAGACACCGACGTTGTCCGAAGCATTGGCAGAAACGGTCACCGTTGACCCGCTAACCGTGGAACCCCCTGTTGGCGCAGTTATGGAAACGGTTGGAGCAGTCGTGTCTGGTGTGGTGATGGTAAAACTGGCATTCGTGACGCTGGACAGCCGATCAACGCCTTGATAGGCCACGTTCGTGTCAGAAGTATTCCCCGCAGTAAAGTCAAAAGTGACAGCAGATGTCCCATTGACGATTCCTTGAAAGGTGATAGTTGCGAAAACCCCAGAGCCGGTGAAAGATGTACCTCCGGCACTGGCTTGGGCAAATCGAATCGTTCCAGCGGTATTGTCAGCGGAGTTGATGACAGTGCCCGGATTGCCGTTCGCATCCAGTAAGAGCGAACCCGAGGTGATTTGAATGCCGGTTAGGCTCGTATTGCTATCAACTACTTGTAATATCGCTGGGTTGAAGTGCAAAGAGTAAATATCAACTCCATCCACTGGCGCTCCAGCGGTGTTGAGGTTGATGTTGACGGTAAAGTTTTGGTTGATGGCCACAGTGCTTGAGGTTGGTGAAAGCGCCAAGGTGGCCGTGGTTTGCGCTGATGCTTGGTTGGTGGCAGTGATGACCAGACCGACGAGCAACAAAAGCAACCAATGTAAATATCTGTTATTTTTTTTCATGGTTATTTGCTGTTGACCGTGAAGATGGCGTCCACTACTCTGGAGAGCTGATCCTTGCCACGGTAAGCCGCATTGCTATCGATGGTACTGCCTTTAGTGAAGTCAAATTTAAGATACGCGGTTCCAGGGTTAAGTGCTTTAAAGTGAATTGTGGCTAAAATTCCTCGCCCGGTAAAGTTTGTTCCAAAGTCAGACACTTGCGCGAACTTAATCGAGCCCGTTTTTTCTTCCACGATATTGGCGGCGTTTATTTCCAAGATTTTGCCCGAAAGAATTTGTTTGCCGGCTTTAGCCGGGTTATCATCCAGGACTTGTAAGATGGACGGATCATAATGCATGCTGTAAATGTCTACCCCATCAACTGGTTTATCTCCGGTATCCAACACGACATCAACACTGAAAATATCTCCGACCGTTACGGTGGCTTGTTGGGGGTCTAAAGATAAGTTGGCCTGTCCTTGCGATATGCGCACCTGGATTTCTGGCTCGGAGAATATGGAGATCCAGTCGTTAATTTTGTTATACAATAACGCCCAGGCGAAAACCACGATTACCGCCAGAATCAACCAGTGGGTCAGCACATGATGGCGGCTATCATGCCACTTGTTGTACCAGGCCAGTTCGTTTGAATTTTTGTTAACGGCCTTTTTATTGTTTGTTTCAGGCATATATTATTAATTATTTATATCTTAATCATAGCACTATTGTTCCCCTCCCATCAACCAATGGGTATTCATGTAGGAAAAATCAATGGAATTAACTAGGGAATCCTGGTTTAAGTCAGCAGAGGCATTGGCAGTAAACCAGTTGGTATTGAGGGTCGAATAATCCACCGAATTGATGAAGTTATCCTGGTTAATATCCCCAATGTATAACTGGGGGAAGGCATAGGTGCCAGTATTGTTTAAATCAACCTGGATCACCCGATCTAAGAAGGGAGTCGCATTGGTTTTCAGATAGACAGTCTGCAAAGGAACATTGAAAGTAATGGTGGCTGACCCGGAAGTATTAGTGGTCAACGGATAAGTCGCAAGCAGAGTTTTCCCAGGACTACTTAAGACCTCCAACGTTCCTGAGACTGCCCCAGAACTTCTGCCTTGCAGAGAAACAATGTTAATAGTTCGAGAGTATGTGGAGGGAGCTGGGGGAGGCGGGGGTGGAGGGGTGCCGGAAGGGATACCGTATGTCGGACCGATGTATCCGGTCGTACTGATGGCGAGATCATCAAAGTCAACATAGGCATCGGCGCCATTCTGAGGATTATTATGGTTTTCCCCCACCGCGCAGTTACTAAATGTCGCGCCGGTTGTATTCGCAAAATGGATTGAGGAGTTGGAATAAATCTGTGTTCCGTCCAACCAGAATTCCCAGACACCATCATTTAATGTCCCGGTCGTATTCATCTTGGCATGAACTTCGAGACTATGGAATAGGCCGTCGCCAACTGAACTGCCACTCTGCCACTGCTGCCAGGTTAGATTGGAAATTTTGTTTCCGCTGTTTGTGGGATCAACTTCAACATGTCCGGCTATTTTCCCTCCAGAGGAATCCAGTAGCCCAAAGTAGAATGTTCCAGGTTGGCCACGGTTGCAGTAGATCGTCTTCATGTTGGTTGGGCCGCCCCAGGTGAACCCGGATTCAAAACGGATGTAGTAGCGGAGCCAAATTTCAGGGGAGCCAGGCCATGATACCACGATTCCGCCGCCGCCATTGTTGTAGCCGTCGCCTACCCAATGCCGAAAGCCGCGTCCGCCACCACCAGTTTGGTTGTTAGCGGGTGAAGTAATCTGATCCACTGAACCGGCACTGGTAGTCCATCCACCGTTCCCAGTGATCCCGTCACCAGATACGCAAACCTGTGAATCAGAAAGACCTATGGTTTGGTTCCATTCTGGACAATTATTACTTGGGAAGGTGGTGTTGAAAATTAAACCCACCGGCGGTGGCGGTGGTGTCACCGGATTCACTGTCACAGTCGTATTGGCAGTCACAGATCCAGCAGCGTTAGTCGCAGTTAAGGTATAAGTAGTCGTGGAGGTAGGCGAAACCGATCGAGAGGTTCCAGTGACTGTCCCAATCCCCTGGTTGATCGATAAGGAGGTGGCATTGGATGTAGTCCAAGTTAGAGTAGAAGAACTTCCTGATGTAATCGTACTTGGACTAGTTGTAAATGAGGAGATAGTTGGAGCTGGGGGTGGTGGAGTGGTTGAACCTAAACAACCAATTCGCGCCGAGTTGCTGACTACGATATCATCTTGGTCCTCATACGCATTCTGACCATTGGCAGGATTGTCCGCATTGGAGGGAATTTCGAAAAAACTGTACCCAGTGGTCGTGTTGTAATTTAAGGTAGCGCTTTGGCCGGTTAAAGCATTGTCTATCCAAAATTCCCCGACGCCATTTGTAGAACCGTTGCCGATATTAATGTGAGTCTCAAAACAATGCCATTGTCCGTCCGAAGTTTTCATGCCATTGGCCGTCCCGCCATTGGCCATAACCGTATCCCAGCCGAAGCTACCTGGCGTGTCATTATCTCCCGAAGGCCAAGTTGCAAGGTAGGCACTATTGTTACTTGTAAATCCAGGGATAGCAAAGTGGGAGGTTCCGACATCAATATAGAGCAGTTTGTGAAAAAACAAAGGGTTCCAAGCAAAACCTTGCTCCCAACGAGCGTACCACCTGATCCAAAATTCTGGGACCTTGGTTTGGCTAAAAGTGATCATAATATTGCCGCTATTACAGGTGTGTCCATCGCAGACCCAACTACGATGGCCCTTGCCACCCCCACCAGATGGATTATTGGCCAGCGAGATAATTTCGCTACCCTGTCCGTTAGCGGTCCAACCACCCCAACCCGCTATACCATCACCAGTCGCACACACTTGGGCATCGCTGAGACCCATACTTTGATTCCATGCGGGGCAAGTGCTATCTGGGAAAGTTGTTTGGAAAAGTACCCC
>MFEJ01000006.1 GCA_001779915.1 Candidatus Doudnabacteria bacterium RIFCSPHIGHO2_01_FULL_45_18
GGGGAGGATGACTACAATTTAGGAACAAAATCAGGATTACCTGTTGTTCCGCTTTTGGATGAAAAAGGCAAGTTTAATAATCAAGCGCCGAAGCTTATTCAAGGCCAATATTTCAAGGATTCAGAAAAAGTTATTAAGAAAGATTTGGAAAGTCGGGGATTGCTTTTTGCTAAACAACAACACCAGCATTCTTATCCGCATTGTTGGCGCTGTGGCACCATGCTTTACTACAACGCGATTCCTGCCTGGTTTATGAATATTCAGAAGATCAAAGATGGTTTGGTGAAATCCAATGATCAAGAAATCAATTGGTATCCCGAACACTTAAAACACGGCCGTTACCAAAAGTCAGTGGAAGCCGCGCCAGACTGGAATATTTCCAGGAATCGTTATTGGGGTAATCCCATTCCTGTTTGGAAATGCGAAGATGGACATAACACAGTCGTTGGTTCGATTAAAGATTTAGGTTTGTCCAAAAATACTTTTTATTTTATGCGGCATGGAGAAGCAGAGAATAATGTTTTACAGATAAGCAATAGTGACCCCGAAACTAAAATTTACGGACTGACAGACAAAGGAAGAAAGGAAGTTAATTCGGCTCTTGAAAAAATGCAACAAGCCGGTGTTGATTTAATTTTTTCTTCGGATATTACAAGAGCTAAACAAACCGCTGAAATTTTTGGAAAGTCTTTTGGAGTTGATGTGATTACTGATAAAAGGTTAACCGAGCTCACTACCGCAAAATATAATGGAAAAAGCTATAAAGAGATCATGAAGGATTTTCCATTCAAGTTGAGATGGACCAAGGCTCCGGAGGGTGGGGAAACGAATTTTGAAATCCAGAAGCGCATGCTGGATTTTATTCAAGAGACAAACCAGAAATACCAAGGCAAAACAATTTTAATCGTCAGTCACGGTGATCCGATATTTGTTATGCAAAAATATTTCGGTTCGGAACGAGAATATCCGAAATATGCTGATCCTTTTGAAATGGACGTCAGTATTGTTGATTTGCACCGGCCGCGTATTGATGAGGTTGTTATAAAATGTAAACAATGCGGTAAAGATGCCCGTAGAATCAGTGAAATCTTTGATTCTTGGGTCGAGGCGGGATCTATGCCTTTTGCCGAGTATCATTACCCGTTTGATCAGAAAGAAGTGTTTGAAAGCCGGAATCCCGGCCAGTTTGTGGCGGAATACATTGCGCAGACTCGGGCTTGGTTTTATGTCATGCATGTGATTGCTTACAATTTGTTTGGCCAAGCGCCGTTTGAAAACGTGGTGACCACCGGCACAATTTTGGCTGAAGATGGTTCCAAAATGAGCAAGTCCAAAAATAATTATCCTGACCCGTGGAAGGTCATTGATCAATATGGCGTGGACGCTTTGCGGTTTTATTTGATGAATTCCACGGTGATGAGCGCGGATAATTTGAATTTCAGCGAAAAAGAGTTGGCAGTAACTTACCGCAAAAATATTTTGATTCTTTGGAATGTCTACAATTATTTTGTGACTTATGCGAACGAATCGGGATACGAGCCAGATTCTAAATTCCAGATTCTAGATTCTAAATTTATTCTTGATCAATGGATCATGGCAAAAACTACTGAGTTAATTACTGAGTTAACTCATGAGTTAGATAATTACAACATTGTGAAAGCAACGAGCGCGATTGAAGACTATATCAACGAATTATCAACTTGGTATCTACGCCGAAGCCGGGGACGAAAAGATGACGATTTTTTTGCCACACTCCGTCATTGTCTTTTGGTTCTGTCCAAAGCCATGGCGCCAGTGACGCCATATATTTCGGAATTGATTTATCAGAATTTAAAGACCACCCCTAACCCCTCCTTAAAAGGAGGGGAAGGGGAGGTCGTTTCTGTGCATCTAGCCAACTGGCCGGAGAAAAAAGACCTCGCGCAAGAACAAAAAGACATTTTGGCTCAAATGGAATTAGTAAGAAACTTAGTGGAACAAGGGCACGGTTTGCGAAAGTCTGCCAACATCAAATTGCGCCAACCTTTGGCACAGTTTGTCTACACCGGGAAAATTCAGTTGTCAAAAGAATTTGAAGATATTTTAGCCAGTGAAGTCAATGTTCAATCAGTTAAATTCGGAGATAAGTTAGAATTTGATCTGAATATCACGCCAGAGCTTAAAAAACAGGGCTTGGCCGCGGAATTAGAGCGCCTGGTTCAGGATATGCGTAAAAAGACAGGCTTAAAGGTTGGCGAAACAGTGAATTTAACATATGATACTAGTGACGAAGAATTAAAAGCCGCTTTTGCCCTGTTTGATACCAAAAAGACATATATAAAGGGAATACAAAGGGAGAAGGGCGGAGAAGAATATGAGATTGATGGGAAAAAAATAACTATCAATATAGTAAACAGTAAACAGTAAACAGGAAAAGCGCCTCTGTTTACTAATTACTGTTTACTACTTACTAACCAATGCAATATAAAAAACTCACAGGAATTGTCTTAAAGAAACAAAACTACCGGGAAGCTGATCAAATTTTAACCGTCTGGACGAAAGAAGCTGGCAAGGTTCGGGTGTTGGCCAAGTCCATTCGGCTTCCTAAGAGCAAATTGGTCTATGCTGTGACAGATTTGGGTGTGTCGGAAATTGAGATAACCGGCAAACACCTGCCGGTTTTGATTAACGCCAAATCAATCCGTCAGTTTATGAGCTTGCGAGAAGAATTGCAAAAAACCGCGATTGGTCTTTATGCCGCAGAGCTGATGCTGAAAATGACAGCGGATGAACATCCCAACCAAACCGCGTTCAATTTACTTTCGGATTTTTTGATTTATCTCGATCAACCGGAATATTTTCCGACTGATTACGAACTACTTGATAAATTTTCTTTAAACCTCCTTGCCTGTCTGGGATTTAAATTTCCGGAAGTTTCCAACCCCACGCACACCACAATCAATAAGTTTATCGAATATATCATTGAGAGGCCAGTATGGATGACCAAATTTTAGACGAACAAACTAGAGCGGCGCTTCCGGAGGATTTACCAAACCCGCAACTTGCACCGAAAAATTTTTTTACAAATAAAGTCGTAATTTTTTCGTCATTGGTTGCGCTTGCTGCGATCAGCATCATCGTTTGGTATTTTTTGTCAGGGACAGATATTACCCCCAACGATCCAACTTCCGAAAGCGTGGTGCTAGTAATCAAAGGACCTGATACGCTTACTTCTGGTAATGAAGCCGAGTTTCATGTGGTTTACCGAAACGGCGAAAATGCGGATTTGATCGCAGTGTCGTTGGAACTTCTGTATCCATCCGGTTTTACATTTAAATCCTCAACGCCCGTAGCCACCTCGTCGTCCGGCAGAGTGTTTAATTTGCCCATCGTCAAACAAGGGGAGGGGTCGGAAATTATCATTCGTGGCAAACTTTCCGGTTCCACGAGCGAAGATAAAGAGGTTAAAGCCATCTTACATTATAAATTTTCCAATTTCAATTCGCAGTTTTCAATCAACGAAAGTTTTCATACGACGATTTTACCGCCCAACTTAACTATGGACATCAGCGGACCCGTTGATGTGGTCAACGGCCAGGACATGGTGTTTACCGTGAGTTTTACCAATGTTTCGGCCCAAGATTTCGAAAATCTGGCTGTAACCTTGAGTTACCCGGCAGGCTTTAGTTTTACGTCCGGTACACCGCCGCCTTCCAAGAACAGCAACTATTGGAAGATTGATAAGCTGCGCAGCAATGATTCTTTTAATATTGATGTTACAGCTAGTTTTACGGGTGACGCGGGTTTAGAAAAATTAGTCACAGCAAATTTGGCTCAAATTATCAATAACGTTTCAGCACCCCAAATGACTGCCACCGCCACATTTAAAGTCATTCCATCCTCATTAATTCTAACCATGACATCCAATCGCAAAGACACGGTTAATTTGGGCGAGACGATTAATTATAATCTGGAATATTTAAATCAAGGCCGCATCGGACTTAACAATTTGGTGATTGTGGTAAATCTTTCCGGCCCGTCTTTGGATTTGACCAGGATTTCTGCGCAAAACGCTATCATCAACGGCCAGACCATTACTTGGAAAGCTGCAACCCTTAGTAATCTGACTATTCTTTCGCCTAATGAAAAAGGACAAGTCAGTTTCATTATTCCAGTTAAAGGCAATCTGTCCACGAATTTGAAAAATCAGACGATTAAAGCGACCGCGTCAATTGCTTCCGATGAAATCAGCAAGGCCACCAAAGCCAATGATGTGGAATTAAAACTCGCTTCCAAATTTGATTTATCAGTAACTGGTGAATATGTTTCCGGCGCGGTACCCATGCAGGTTGGCAAATCCACGACTTTTGCCATAACTTTTTTGGTTACCAACCTAAGCAATGATTTGTCTGGTGCCCAGGTGGAAGCTTCCTTGCCCCTGCCAGCTTCAGCTTGGAACAACATTGTTGTTCCGGATGCGGAGAAATCCAGACTTAAGTTTAATCCCAGCTCCGGTAAAATTATTTGGAATATCGGCGATCTTGCGGCCTTCGTCGGGAAATTCACGCCCGCGCTCAAAGTGACCTTTCAACTAGTGGTCGCGCCTTCCGAAGCTGATCGTAGCCGTGAAGTTAATTTGCTCATTAATGTGCAAGCCGCAGGCACGGATACTTTTATTAACCAGATTTTGCTAACCGATAAAATCCAGACTGTCTCCACCCGCAGCATTGACGACGACGTGTTAAATACTAAGGGCACCACAGTGCAGTAAAAATAGTAAGTAGTAAACAGTAAACAGAGTAAGCATCAAACAAAACCCAGGATCTCCCTGGGTTTCTAATTACCGCTTACTAATTACTGTTTACTATTTTATGGCTTGACGTATGCCAGGGGATTAACCTTGACGCCGTTCTTTATAATTTCAAAATGTAAATGAATGCCGGTCACACCTCGGACACGTCCGGTGCGGCCTTGCTTGGCAATTTCTTGACCCTGTTTGACGAAATCGCCGGCTTGGACGAACAGTTCGGAAGCGTGCGCATAGCGGGTTTTAAACCCATTACCGTGGTTGATGACAATGGTGTTGCCATAGCCATTGGCTTGATACCCGGAAATCTCCACAAATCCGTCACTGGAGGCGTAAATCGGCTCTTTTCGGCTGTCTGATATGTCGAGTCCTGTATGGCGAGAGTGGTAACCTTGGCTAATGGTTTTGGCGGGTGTTGGCCAAATAAAATTTATTAACTCGCTCCCTACGAAACCGGCGGGTACGGCTGCTTGTTTGAGGGCCACGGCTCCGCTGCTGGAATTAGCGAATTGAGTTGCGGGTTTTGGTTTATTGGGGAGACTTACGGCTTCCAGTGGAATTACGGCTACAGATCCAATATTTAGGTCTTCAAACGATTCAAGGTTATTAGCATTTAAAAAGTCATCTTCCGTAATTTTATATTTATTTAAAATTCCTTCCAGCGTATCGCCATCTTTCAGGGTGTAAGTGATTCCAGTCATCGGGAGAATCGTCAGTTCTTGTCCGGGTTTTAAGATGGAGGTTTCGTCCATTTTATTTTCCATCATGACTGTTTGGGGAGAGATGCCAAAGCTGGAGGCAATACCACTGATCGTGTCACCCGGTGTCACTGTGTACTTGGTCAAGCCTTCGTGATAGACAATCTGCGTGTCCGCGGGATTGGTTTTCATGATCACATCGTCTAAGATGGTCATGGGTTCAGAAGTTTTAGATTCAGTCGTGGAAGAGGTCAACACGATACTGGAAGCAGTAGCCTGGGTTGACGCAATCAACTGATCGGATTTTGCCAAAACCGTGGTCGTGTCGGATACCGCCAAAAGATTGAGATTTAACTGGGGATGATTTTTCAGGAAACTAAAAATCACGCTTTGATCGGATTGGGCCTCGGTGCGATGATTCAATGAAAGGTTTCCGAAAACCGCAAGCACGGCCACGCCCAACACGATAAACTCCAAACTAAAACGCGCGACATAATCAGTTAAGGATAACGGTAAAAGATGTCGCGAATGTAGTGAGCGAAAGGGATGGATTGTGAATTTGCTGTTTGTTTTCCAAGCCGCAACCAGTTTTTTCCAGGGATGGAATTGATTGAAGGGTAGAATGGGAACTCCTTATAAAAACCAATTTCTAACCTGTTTTTTCATCGAAATTGCCTGCAAAACAAGCTTGATTTTGGATTATAATTCGCAGAGTCAATTTTACCAAAAACGCGAGTCCTAGTCAATGCTTTTATCCACACAGGCATTTTGTAGTAGAATGATTAAGTCATGAAAGATTTGGGCCTCAATCAAGCGCAGCTGGAAGCAGTCACAGCCCCCATGGGTCCGGTTTTGATTTTGGCTGGCGCCGGATCGGGAAAGACTAGGGCCCTGACCATGCGGATTGTATATTTGATCAAGAAGCTAAGGCTTCATCCGCGGAACATCTTGGCGGTCACTTTCACCAATAAAGCCGCTGGGGAAATGAAACAGCGGGTAACTAAGTTATTGGGCAAGAGCCTGGAGGGCTTGCCCAATATGGGTACCTTTCATTCGATAGGCGTGAAGATTCTAAGGGTTTACGGCGGTTTAGTTGGACTTGATTCCAACTTCGTGATTTTCGACAGTTCTGATCAGGAAAGTTTGCTGAAAGATATTTTACTTAAATTACGGATTGATCCTACGAAATATAAGCCATCTTTGTTTGCATCCATCATAGATCGCGCGAAAAATAACCTGTCCGCCGAAGGCGGATCCGCCTTTGGCGGAGAAGACACCATTTTTGCAATTACTGCCGGAAAAGTATACGCAACATATCAGGAAGAATTGCGGAAAAACAATGCAGTGGATTTCGGCGATCTGCTGGTCCTGCCGGTCAGGATTTTCCAGAAGCATCCGGAAGTTTTGGAACGATACCAAAAATTATGGCAGTATATTTTGATCGACGAATATCAGGATACGAATTACGCGCAGTATATTTTCAGTAAACTATTAGCCCAAGCCCATAAAAATATTTTCGTAGTCGGCGATGACGCGCAGGCCATTTATGGTTTCCGTGGCGCGAACCTGCAAAACATTTTGGACTTTGAAAAAGATTACCCGGAAGCCAAAATCGTCCGTCTAGAACAAAACTACCGTTCCACTTCCCCGATTCTTTCGATTGCCGAAAAGATCATCGCCCTAAGCCCCAGGCAGCACCAAAAACGGCTTTGGACAGAAAACACCGTCGGTGAAACACCGGTTCTGTTTGCGGCGCAAGACGAACTGGCGGAAGCATATTTTGTTGCCAAAAAAATCCTGGAAATACAGGATAGTAAAGCTAATTCCGGGGAATTGTCTTATCATCAGGAGGATTATGCAGACGAAGGAATCTTGTCTCGCATCATGCGCCACTCCCAATCCAAAATTTTGCCCAAGCTGAAAAATCGCCAAGGACTGAACAACATCGCGATACTCTATCGGACTCACGCGCAATCCCGGGTGCTGGAAGAAGTCATGATTGAAACTTCTATTCCGTACCAAATTGTCGGGGGACTGAAATTTTATGAGCGCAAGGAAATTAAAGATGTTTTAAGTTTCCTGCGTCTGTTGGTGAATCCCAATGATTTGGTTAGTCTGAAGCGTGTGATCAATGTCCCGCCACGCGGCATCGGACCGAAAAGTTTTGAAATTCTGAAAGACGCCCTGTTGAATAAAAACGAACAGGAATTAGCTAAACTTTTCGCGTCGCGCGGTAATATCAAGACTTTTTTTGAAATGTTGGATACCCTAAATAAAATCGAGGAAAAAGCCACCCTTTCCGACATCTTAAAACTCTTGCTGAAGCTTTCCAACTATGAAGGTTTTCTTCGAGATAAATCCGAAGAAGGGGAGGGCAGGTGGGAAAATGTGCAGGAATTATTTAACGTGGCAGGAAGTTTTAGTAAATTACCTTGGAAGGAAGGCTTAAATCAATTCTTGGAAGAAGTGGCGCTGATGACTTCTGCTGACGAAGTGGATCCAGATTCTGCGAGAATCACACTCATGACTCTGCATCAGGCAAAGGGTTTAGAATTCGAGACCATCTTTTTAGTTGGTTTAGAAGAAGGCTTGCTGCCGCATTCGAGATCTTTGCTGGAACCTAAAGAGTTGGCCGAAGAAATTCGTCTCGCATACGTGGGTGTGACGAGAGCCAAAATCAGGCTATACTTGGTGTATGCCACATCCCGCAAGCAATTCGGCTCCAGAAATATCAGTTTGCCATCGAGAATCCTTAAAGCCATCCCCGAAGAATTATTAGAAATCTATGAATCCAACAAATATCTCTGAACTAAAAAATTATTTTCGTGCCCGCGGACTGAAACCTAAAGATTACATGGGTCAAAATTTTCTGATTGACGAAGATGCGCTCAAGGCGATCGTAGAGGCGGCGGATTTAAAATCCAGCGACATCGCTTTGGAAGTTGGTCCAGGCTTGGGAGTCTTAACCAAGCAACTTGCCGAGAAGTGTAAAGAAGTCTGGGCTGTGGAGAAAGATGCGAAATTGGTTCAAATCCTCAAGACAAAATTGCATAAAGAAAACAATATTCATCTAATCAATGACGATATTTTGAGATTCCACGTGGATAAGCACATTAAGGGGGATTATAAAGTCGTAGCGAACATTCCCTATTATTTAACCTCCAAGCTTCTGCAAAACTTTCTAGAATTAAACAATCCACCCAAACTTATGGTGCTGATGATTCAGAAAGAAGTCGGGGAGCGAGTGGTTGCTAAAGCAGGTGAATTATCGGTACTTGGGATTTCTGTCCAGATTTATTCGGATCCGGAAATCGTCGCAGTTCAGATCCCGGATCAAGTCCGGGATGGTTTTGGGGAGAAGAGAATTCCTTTAATCGTCCCCAAAACCAGTTTTTGGCCAGTGCCGAAAGTTGATTCTGTGATTTTGAGGATCATACCGAAAAATAAATATCCGGAAATCCAAGACAAAAAGTTATTTTTCCAGATCGTAAAGACGGCCTTTGCCGGCAAACGAAAACAGATTCACAATACTTTGAAAAATTTGGAAGCTCTAAACCAAGCTGGCATTGATCCCAAAACCCGCCCCCAAGACATAACGATTGAGAAATGGATTAGACTATATTTGGTCTTAGTTGACAGGTTGTAGGCTATGGATTTAAAATATCAACATACATACAAACAAGATATAAAACAATATGACAGATTTTAGCCCATTATTTACATATCTGGACGAGAAGTTCAAGCACATTGATCAACAATTTCTGGAACAGAAACAATCTTTTACGTCTTTACAAACATCCGTTGATCGTTTGGCTACCAAATTCGAGAAATACCATGATGAGCAGATTATCTATAAAGCAAAATTGGACTATATGGAAGACTGGATCAAGAAAGCCTCGATTAAATTGGGTGTAGATTATAAGCCATAAGGTCAAAATAGTTTATAAAGAAAAACGAGCATTGACAGATGCTCGTTTTTCTGCTATAATATATATAGAAGTTAAGTTCGGTTTCCGAAACAAAAATCCAAAAAATCAAGAAAAACAAATGGAAATGAAGGGTTTGGGCTTTTAATACTCCATTGCGAGGAGGCCAGTTTTATTCATAAGGTTTGGTTTAGTGGCCGACGCGGCAATCTATAAGATAGATCGCCGCACGACCGCCAAGTCTAATTCATACTGATAAAGCGGTCGCTCGCGATGGGTTATCATTGCCTGATCCTTATGTGAGAGACATGTCCAAAAATAAACACCAAAATCAGGCTGGTTCGTTCGTGGTAGCAAGAAACGGCTTTCGTAAATATACGTCAGTTTTGACTACGGCTTTGTTGGCCGTAATTTTTGTTTCCGGCCTGGGGTTAGTTTTATTCAAACAATCGAACAAGCCACCACATACCGAGGTGGCGCAGATCGCCATCACTGATCAATTACCTGGTTGGTGGTATCAGCAGTATTATGGGAAGAGCGTTTGCGAGATCGAGACTTGCAAACCAGAGTCTGATTCGGATCGAGATGGATTAAACAATGCGCAAGAATTTTATTATCATACCGATCCGGGGAACGGACACACTGCCGAGGATCAGATGGATGATGGGGATTTGGTGGCGCACGGGTTTGATCCGAGCAAACCTGGAAGAATGACTTTTGATCAAGTCATGTCTGACGATAATATTCTTGGAGAAAGTTTGGTCTTCAATCAAGATATCAAACAACTCATTAACGAATCAATTGACCCGAATAAAGTTGTATTGCCAGAAATTTCTGATGCTGAATTGAATCTCGTTGGTGACAATTCTAAAGAATCACTAATCCAATATTTTACAGACACCAAACAAATTTTTGAAAATTATTTCCCGCAAAATTCTGGAAGCTCCATCGAAGATGCAGTTAATACTAACAATGAAGATGCGGTTAATGGATACGGGATGAAGTTTATTCAGGCAGTCGGAGATTTGAAACAAGTGCCTGTGCCCGACGACTTTGTCCAGTTGCACAAATATACCATCGCTTTCTTGCAACTTTTGCCGGATGTCATCAATTCGCCATCGCAGGAAATTTTAAATGATCAATATAACGTGGAAGCGAACGCCTGGTATGACAAGACCCAGGCGGCATTTGCCTTGTATCAGAAAATGAATCTAGAACAAAACAGGTTAGAAAATAAATATCAAAATGCGGAATAAAACTTTAGTAAAATTTTCAACCTATCTAGCAATCGCCATCTTTCTGATCGGGCAATTTTCGATTTTTTCGGCAGGTTTATTGCTTCCGAAAAAGGCTGATGCATTTCTTGGGTTCGGCGATCTCACGATCAAAATCGGCGATGTTTATCAAGCATTGAAAGACATTGCCTTAGGGGCGCTAAGAGCGGTGGCACTCAAAGCTTCCGATAGATTTTTAACCACGTTTGTAAACAAGCTTAAGGAAAAATATAGAATAAATAATTTTTTGTATTATAATCGGTTGTTATCGGATTATTATATAACCCAGTTTATTGCGGAAAAAATTGAAGACCCGAATCTGCAAAAGCTGTTTTCTTTACTTAATAGTGAATTCATCACCGGTCACTATAATGGCTCGAATAATCAGGATCCGCGAAAAGCTTTGATACCCATCTTAAAGCAAGCGTTGGCGGATTATTATCTGCAGCAAGGCGGAATTGATCCAAATAAAATTTACAGTCCACCCGCAGGTATGACGGACCGGCAGTATTTTTCTATGGCCCGCGCGTATTTTGCCAACCCGCCAAGTTTTACGGAACAGAATTTACGGGCACAGTACGGCGCGTTTCAATCTTCCGCGACCGTTGCCGCGCAGCTGGAAGTCATTACCGGCAATGGTTTGAAAGCTGGGCGCGTTATCGGCGGCTATTGTACTAATTTTACTGATAATGCGTCTCGGGGAGGGAATTTGACCCCTCAAACTTGTGCCGGAGCTGGTGGCAAATGGAACCAGTCTGCACTTGATATTGCGCGA
>MFEJ01000007.1 GCA_001779915.1 Candidatus Doudnabacteria bacterium RIFCSPHIGHO2_01_FULL_45_18
CCGATATACAAAGCCAATGTTCAAACTTTCGTGACTCTCCGTAATGTTACTCCTAAAGTTTCACTTGAGATTCTACGCAGGCTACCAGCTTATTTCAAAAATCCTACGGACCATTTTTCTCTCGATCCATCTTTCGAGCCGGACAGAGAAAATATTCCAGAAAATCTCAGGCATATTCCAGTAAACGACGATAATACTCGAATCTTCAAAGAACTCCAACTGTGCAATAGACATGGATTGATAACCCCTGTAGACGCTGAGCATATGTATTATGCCGCTATTAACTCCAAGGCGTGCAAATTAACAGCATTGGGTGCCCATTACCGCAAACTCGCTGAAATGGCAAGAATTTGATGGATCCAATATCCTAGTCTCATCTAAAACTCTAATCAAAAGTGACACATTTAGTAAGCCCATAAATGTGTCACTTTTGTAACATTTCAAAATTAGACCCCTGGAAAAGTCGCGGGGTGATACACCTTTGAAGTGTCCCATTTTACCCCTACCTAAGTGCCTAATTTTGAGTTATAATTTATCTATCGAATACCCTTTGAAAAGCCCTACCCGGTTGGTCGGCAACAGGAGGGGCACCCCAGTTAGTGAGACCGAAGAGGGTCCTTAACTCCCAAATAAAGAATCGCCGGATAGGCGGTTTTTTGTTTTGGACTTGACAGCACCCTTATTTATGGTACTATATAGGGGTATAGGGTATTATTAAACTTAAGTATCATGAATCACAAACTGGATCAGAAGCTCAAGAACCGAGCCATACACAGGGCAAAGATTATAGGAGGACAACTAGAGGGCCTGGTCAAGTCTATTGAGAGCGAGGAGTATTGTCCTATTTTACTGGAACGATCCTTAGCTATCCAAAAGTCGCTTAAAAGTTTAAACGCCTTTTTGCTTGAAAACCATCTTAAAATCCACGTAACACATCAGATCAAGCATGAAGGACAAGAGGAGAAGGCCATTAAGGAATTAATTAAGGTGTATACCTTATCGAATAGATAAATATATGATGGGTAATTATGGAAATGTGTTTGGTTGGGGTTTTGGCGGAGGTATTATGATGCTCGTATTTTGGATCGCAGTGATTGTGTGCATTGCGCAGTCGGTAAAAGAAATAAGTGGCAAGCAGAACGATTAATCTTATTTTAAGTAAGTACCACGCCATGTCAAACAATCATAAAAATGCCGGGCATAAAGGAATGACGTGGATGATGATTTCCTGTCTCCTCCTACTGGGTGTTCTATTTCTTCGTGGGGATAATCTATCTTTAGGCGGAGACATCTGGCCAATTCTTGTCGGGGTCTTTATGGTCGCACATGTCTGGGTGATGTTAAAAGGCCACGATGGCGATACTAGCCGGGATTACCACGAACATGACCCTAAACATCAATAACACTATGACCAAACAAGTAAAAATTATAGGCGGTATCGGGATAGGAATTGTGGCATTAGGAGCCTTGCTGTTTTATGCACAACCATCAAGCAATCAACCCTCTGGCACGTTTGACAGGAATGCTCCGTCAAATGCCATTTCGGTACTAGGAGCAAGTAACTACGACTTTGGCCCAATATCCATGAAAAACGGGAAGGTCAGCACGACTTTCAAAATTAAAAATATACAAAGCGAACCAGTAACATTAAGTAAACTCTATACCTCATGCATGTGCACAGAAGTGACACTCAAAGTTGCAAGCAGGACGCAGGGACCCTTTAGTATGTTAGGACATGGCCCTATCCCAAAATTCAACGAAATTTTACAGCCCAATGAGGAAGCAGAGATTGAAGTTGTCTATGATCCGGCGGCACACGGCCCCTCCGGTGTAGGAAAAATTCAAAGAACGGTAACACTAGAAAATAATACCGGACAGCCAGTTGAACTTCTGGTTGCCGCTAATGTTACGCCTTAAATTTTATGAATAAATACCGAAATCTTATTGTGCTAGTTGCCACCGCCCTGCTTCTGTTTGGAGGAGCTATTTTCTTCCAAAAATTTCAGTTAGGTGGGGAGTGGCTATGGAGCATAAGCGACGGCGGTAAAGCACTTTTGCCGCTCATTGTCGTTTCGTCGCTGGTAGACAGCATCAACCCTTGTGCTTTCTCCATCTTAATTGTCAGTATTATTTTCCTGTTCAGCTTGGGTAAAACTCGAGAGAAAATTTTGAAATACGGTCTGTTTTATATCTTAGGAATCTTTGCGGTCTACCTACTGATCGGCTTAGGACTTCTCCAAGTCCTCCATATTTTTAATGTTCCGCACTTCATGTCAAAGGTCGGAGCAGGACTACTGATCTTTTTCGGCATCGTAAATATTTTAGAGACGCTGTTTCCAAAGTTTCCGATTCGCTTTGCTATTCCCCACAGTGCTCACAGCAAGATGAACCAGCTGATAGAAAAAGTCAGCTTGCCGGGCATGTTCGCATTGGGAGCACTGGTCGGCCTGTGCGAGTTTCCATGCACTGGCGGACCCTACTTAACTACCGTGGGATTGTTGCACGACATGAAGACCTATTGGATAGGTGCCGGTTATCTCGTTCTCTACAATCTCATCTTTATCTCACCGCTTGTAGTGATTCTCTCGATCGCCAGCAATAAAGTATTGGTAGAAAAGGTGCAAGACTTCCAAAAATTAAACAAGAGATGGATGAAAGTTGTTGCCGGATTCTTAATGATCGTCTTAGCTTTCGTCATCCTAAGTCTTTAACTCCATGATCTATTATCTTTTAATAATTTTTCTTCTCACCCTTGTATTCTGGGTATTATACAGATCTCGGATTATCGCTTTTTGTCCAATCTGTGCGGTGACGGTGATTACTTGGGTCGGTGGACTACTGGCGATACATCTGCGCGTTTCGTGGGCTAACCCTTTCGTTGTCGCTATTCTTATGGGAGCAAGTATGGGGGCGTTAGCAGAAAAGTACGGCCGCCGATTCGGGTTGCTTTGGAAAACGGCAATGATACTTCTTGGCATAAGCTCGATCTATTTCCTTGTCCAGCCAGATGGACTCTATGAAGGTCTGGGAATTACCACCGTTCTGCTTGGTATTACATTTTTTTCACACAAAGGTACACCAGCAGAGCATGTGCGTGGAGATTTATTTAAAGATTGTTGCTAAAATCATGAACCACAATCATCACACACCCGAAGAAACTTTGTATACCTGCCCTATGCATCCAGAAGTAGTTAAAAATGCACCTGGCAAATGCCCGGGATGCGGGATGGATTTGATTCCAAAAAAACCCGATCCGCGCGCGGGTCACGATATGCAAAAAATGAGCGGTATGGATCATGAAGCGGCGATGACGAATCCGGCAATGGCCAAGCAGATGGAAGCGGACATGCGCCGCCGATTTTGGATTTCCTTTTTGCTGTCCATTCCTATTTTTCTATATTCTCCGGTAGGAGTTATTTTTTTCAAACTGAATCTTCCTGCGCCAATCCCTATTAACTGGATACTTTTTATTCTTACCACGCCAATTGTCTTTTGGACTGGTTCCATTTTTATTACCGGTACTTATTATTCGCTCAAAGCTAAAAAACTCAATATGGCCGTGCTTATTGCTACCGGCGTTTTGGCGGCATATCTTTTCAGCGTACTGTTAACATTTATCCGTCCGGAGTCGGAAACCTTCTATGAAGCGGCGGCTTTATTGGTAACCTTCGTACTTTTTGGTCACTGGATGGAAATGAAGTCGCGACGGGGAACTTCCGATGCGCTCCGTGCGCTTTTCGACCTGGTGCCGCCCAAAGCCAAGGTCATTCGTTCTGGCAAAGAGATCAGTATCCCCAGTGCGGAAATAGTTCAGGGCGATATCGTTGTGCTTAGGCCCGGCGACAAGGTGCCGGTGGATGGTGAAGTAATCCTGGGCGAAACTTCTATTGACGAATCACTGGTCACCGGGGAATCTATCCCGGTCACTAAAACCGTCGGTGCAAAAGTGGTGGGAGGATCGGTAAATCTTACCGGTCTTGCACAATTTAAAGCCACAAAAGTGGGATCGGAAACGGTATTGGCACAGATCATAAAAATGGTTGAGACCGCACAGAACTCCAAAGCTCCCGGTCAGCGCATGGCGGACAAAGCTGCCGGTGGGCTTGTTATGGTGGCCATTGGTTCCGGTCTGGCCGCCTTCTTTGGGTGGTATTTTGGTGCTGATGCCGGACTTCTCACCGCTTTGACATTTGCTATTTCAACAATTGTTATCGCATGCCCTGATGCATTGGGGCTGGCGACGCCGACGGCCGTTGCGGTCGGGACTGGTATTGGCGCAAAACATAATATTCTCATTAAGGATGCGGCGACACTTGAAAATACCTCGAGGCTTACAGCTATCGTGCTTGATAAAACCGGCACGCTCACGGAGGGCAAGCCAAAAGTTACTGAAGTCGTTGTCCGCTCCGGATACGAGCATCACGAAGTCTTATCGCTTGCCGCTTCGGCCGAACGAGGTTCAAATCATCCCATCAGTCTCGCTATTCTCGAAGAAGCGCAAAAGAATGGTCTTGAGACAAATGAAAAAGTAGAAAAGTTTGAGAGCATCGGCGGGCACGGCGTCAAAGCCATGGTCAACGGCAAGTCTGTTATTGCGGGCACTGAACGCCTGATGCAACAAAACAAGATTAATCTCTCGCCGATCAAAAAAGAAATTGACCGTCTCCTTAATACCGGAAATACCATTAGCATTGTAGCCATTAATGGACAGGTGGCAGGTGCCATCGGTGTCGCTGACACCATTCGGCTATCAGCTAAGAAATCAATATCCGCACTTAAGTCGCTTGGACTAGAGGTCGCAATGATTACCGGGGATCATGAACAAGTAGCCAAGGTGGTATCAAGCGAACTCGGCATAGATCGCTATTTTGCTCAAGTGCTTCCCGAAGAAAAGGCAAAGTATGTCAAAAAACTCCAAGATGAGGGTAAGTTTGTCGCTATGGTTGGAGATGGCATCAATGACGCTCCGGCCCTAGCGCAAGCAGATATCGGCATTGCTATCGGTGCCGGTACGGACGTAGCTATCGAAACCGGCAACATCGTGCTCATGAAGTCAGATCCTTACGATATTGTGGTCGCCATCAGGTTATCCAAAGCCACCGTCACCAAAATGAAGCAGAATCTCTTTTGGGCGGCTATCTACAACATACTGGCTATTCCAGTCGCGGCCGGGGTGTTTTATCCTTCGCTCGGCTGGTCGCTTCGGCCGGAGATTGCCGCTTTGCTTATGTCTGCTTCCTCGATCATTGTTGCCACAAATGCGGTACTGCTGAAGCGCGTTGAACCAAAATTAAAGGTATAGTTAACCAAAAGCCTATGAAAAATATCTTTACATCGGTCTTGATGCCGTAGTTATCATTGCAGGAGCGATCTTTCTGTCCCAGAATCAATCGCCTGGAACGTTTGTTGTTCACCAAAGGGCGGTTTTTTGATATCATTTAAGTATGCACAACAAGAGGATTTTTTATACCGTAGTTTTACTGCTGTTTCTAGCGCTTTTATTTCAGTCATCCATATTTTTGCAAGAAATTTTGCGGGAATTTACGGGTTCGCTGATTGGCTTTGAAGAATTTAATCCCAGGCCGGCCATGATTTTGTTTGTCCTTTTTGCCAGTCTTTCCGTGCTAGCCGGTCCGTTTAGCAGTTTTCCGTTGGTCCCACCCGCGGTTTTAATTTGGGGCTTACCCATGACTTTAGTGTTGCTTTACTTAGGTTGGCTGATGGGGAACTGTATCGCGTACTTTATTGGTAGATTTTTTGGCCGGTTTTTGGTGGATAAAATCGTGGGCGAGGCCAAGGTTGGTAATTGGATTAATTCTTTGAAAGCAAAACTTACTTTTTTCTATTTGCTGTTGTTTCGGATAGCCACACCCTCAGAAACCGGTTATGCGTTTGGGGTCATTCATTACGACTTTGCCAAATATTTGATTATTTCTATGCTCGCGGAATTACCATTTGTGCTTCTCATGGTATATGCCGGCGAAGCTTTCACCAGATCCAGCACGTACGCGCTCATCAGTCTGGTTTGGATCTGGGCGATCATTATTTTTTTGGCTCTATATTTTTTTCGGAAAGCGAGCAAACGGTAGCATTTTTTGGTATAATGAAAACATAACTAACACATAGTCTGCAAGGACCCTTATGCGCAAGATGTTTGAAAAACCCCGAGATATTATGTTATATCAGGAACGGACCGAGGAGCAAGAATTTGGCCGGGCCAAGAAAGCATACCGGATTTGCAGCAAATGTCGGGCGGTTTATTTTACCAAATCCTGGCATCATATTGACGCCATCGACGTGGCGAAAATTAAAAAACGTAGCACGCTTTGGGTCACTCGTTGTCCGGCCTGCCAAATGATCGCTGACCACCAGTACGAAGGAGCACTAACGATTAAAGATATTCCCAAAAAATTTGCTGATGAATTACTGCATTTGATTAAGGCCTTTAGTAAAAGAGCTTATGAAAAAAATTGCCAGCATCGTTTAATCGCGGTAACGAAAGAAAGCCAAGACGCGTGGACAGTGACCACCACAGAAAATCAGCTGGCCAGCAAATTGGCAAAAAAAATCAAAGATGTCTTTGACCGAGTGGAACTGAAGGTCGCTTATTCCAAACAGCCGGATGATGTGGAGCGAATTTTGGTTCGATTCAAGCCTTATTTATCCTTGACCCCGAACAAAAAGCATTAGTAAAAGTTAATGTTTTTTGTTATAATTAAATTAGTCAGATAATTAAGTTGTTGGAAACAAACATATGTCAAATATGCAAAAAATGGAGTGGGTACTCAAAATCGGGGTAGCGGGCGAGTTCGTGGGTCATGGAGTTTTTGCGATCCAAGGCAAAAAGGATTGGATTGGCTGGATAGACCGGCTGCTTAATACTGGGGACGCAACCGCGGCAACTCTATTGATGATTGTCGGAATTATAGACATAGCGATTGCTTTAATCGTCTTGTTCCGACCGGTCAATTGGGTTTTGCTTTGGGCAGCGTTTTGGGGACTATGGACGGCCCTGGTCCGGCCGATGATGGGACTTCCGGTATGGGATTTCATCGAGCGCTTTGCCAATTGGGCGGCTCCGCTTGCGCTTTATTATTTTTATAACAGAAATAAAAGTCAGTAAAAGTTAAAAAATCGTCCCGACTGTCGTCGCGGACGATTTTTTGTTATAATTAAGTTATAAGGATTAAGCAAACAGTATGAATAACGAAAAATTATTATATGGAGTCGCGGGATTAGGGCTGGGTATTATAATAACTTGGATAGTTGCGTCCTCGGGGACACAGATGTTGGGGTCAAGAAATTCTATGATGACGGATATGGGTGATGTTGATGAGCACTTTATTGACCAAATGATTCCCCACCATGAAGATGCGGTTACTATGTCAGAATTGGCATTGGTCAAAGCCGAGCATCAGGAGCTTAAGGACCTCGCCCAAAGAATCATTACAGTTCAAAATCAAGAAGTTGAGCAGATGAAACAGTGGCGAAAGGATTGGTTTGGATTGGGCGGACTGTTGATAAAAGTAGCTTCAGCTCATGGTTTTGAACACGGCTTGAATATGGGGATGATGGGCGACACCTCTGATCTGGAAGAACTAGAAAATGCCCAACCTTTTGACAAAAAGTTCATTGAAGAAATGATCCCGCATCACCAAATGGCCGTAATGATGGCGCGCATGCTTTTGAACACCACGCAACGAACAGAAATGAAAAAATTGGCTAATGACATTGTCTCTAGCCAAAACCAGGAAATCGAACAAATGCGGGCCTGGTACAAAGCGTGGTATTAGTCGGAGATTTTTAATTTAACAAAGGTCGAATACCAATTAAATAAAAGAATAATTATGATCAATGTTAATCATCTGCTGAAAGTCAACGCGGCCTGGATCAGCATCGTCTATGTCGTGTGTTTTGCGGGGGCGGGAATGTTTTCCGGAATGCGTCCGGGTTTGATGATGCATGGCTGGCACATGAGCGGGTATGCGGGCCAGAATGTTTTGACTTTTAATACTTTTCTTTCCGGCCTGGTCATCTGGAATGTCGTGGCTTTTCTGGCGGTCTGGCTTTTCGCAGCGCTCTACAATGGAATTAAAAAATAAGCTGTTTTGATGGATCATAAGTATCATACCGAGCATGCTCACGACAAACACGTCGGGCATTCGCCAACTGTTCCGGGAAACTTAAGGCTGCCGGATTGTTCGGAGTAATTTTATCAGCAGCAATTGGTGCCTGATTAATGTCAAATAAGCACGATAATTGTCGTTTTGAACGCGTAGCTTTTAAGAAAGCTGAAATTGGCTTGAAAGTTTACAAATTCTTTTTTTCGGCATATGCTGATGTTGATCGTTGTTGATAAACAGGATACAAAAAATCCCACAAAAAGGGGGTGAAACAAATGAATAAAGCAAGTTTGAATAAGCTCGCCCATTACTTACTCATAGTTGGCGGTTTGAATTGGGGCTTGGCCATTTGGGGCTATGATATAGCCACCTGGGGCTTAGGCATGGTTGTGATCAAGATTATTTACGCTCTGGTCGGTCTCGCTGCTCTTTACGTACTGCTTGGCATGGGTAATCGCCAATAAGGTCTAGCAGATATTTTGAAATTTTAAAAACAGCTTCCGAGTGAGGCTGTTTTTGATATGGTTGGCCAGTGGACTTTTTTTATTGACGCGAGTAAAATGAATAAGATGTTTAGACCTACGAAAATTAAGAAAAGCTATACCCCATTGATTATAATGTCGTCTGTGGCCGTGGTGGCTTTGCTGATTGGTTTGTTAGCCATGTTTAAGCGCGTAAAAACCCCACCCCCGCAATCTCAGCAAGAACAGACAGATATTCAAACCGGCCAAAATGAAAACCAGACCCCAACCCTGCCGGAAGAGCAAGGTTCAGACCCCTTGTCATCCACCACTGGCTGGAAAACTTATACCAACGACAAGCATGGATTTTTCATGCTGTATCCGACCAACCTTAAAGCCGGGAGTGTGTCGGGCAATTCCGTGCTTGGCACTTATCAAGTGCCGGTGAAAGGCTTTCATGTCGGGTCCTTAGTGTTTGTGGTGTTGAAAGATCAGGATCTGAAGAAGGACGCTCTGGATTATTTTAATTCTACTTATACGCTGGCTTTGCATCCGCCGACAGTGACGGAAGGATTGAGTGTGGCTTGTGAGATTCATAAAGTTCCAAACAGTTTCGTTTCCATCAAATCGGTTTCGTGTGAAGGGGAAGGGGGACCGGCCCGGTATGATTACATAACCGGCAAAGAGTATGACGTGTTTGTGGATGGCTATTCCAAAGGTTTTGATAACCAAGCCAACGGCACGCTGGCCAAAGCAACGGATTACTCGACGATCCTATCCACGTTTCGATTTATCGCGGATGTTTCTGCCACCAATCCCGGTTCCCAAGTTCCAGCGCCTTTTTCTTCTGATCAACCGGCCATCAAAGTTGTGACCATTGTGGCCGACGATTCCGGCGCCACCCCTTCCGAAATTTCGGTGGCGGCTGGGACGATTGTCCAACTGACATTTAGTGTCGGCACCAACAATGTTTATTATGGCGGGTTGGATTTTCGAAGCTCGGTGGTGAGCAGCGGCACGATTTATGCCGGGACGAGCAAGACCGTGACGTTTAAAGCCAACCAATCGTTTGAATTTACGCCCTACTGGCCCGCTAGTGGTGTTGCGAAAAATTATAAAATCAAAATCACGGTGCAATAGTTTAGAAATAAAAATAAAAAAAAGACCAGAGTGAGGGGGCTCTGGTCTGACAAGCTAGTTCATGCGGAGAGGAGGGCGTTGTACTGGGGCATCCTCTTCGGCTTGGTCTGGTTTCGTTGTGGTCTTTTTGGTAGAGCTATCTTCGCTCCAACCGTCGAGTACGTCGTCGAGTTCATCAACGAAACTAAGGACTGGAATCTTGCGTGTGTCAGGGTCGAGCTGGAGCATGGTCAGTACTTGAAACCATTCCGGCTGATCAAAGCTCAAGAACAGGACGACGAGTGCCGGTTGCCACTTTTTGACCTTTGCGAAGGCGCCGTCAGTTGACTTGATGTAGTCAACGAAGTACCCGCGGAGCGGTATTGTCTTTTCAAAGGGTTCGAAGTCTTCATTGTTGCCGTTGACCACGACAACCCGGCTAACCTGTGAGACTACGCTCATAGTGCCTCCTTGATGTTGTTGGTCGAACGTGTACGTTTTTAGTATAGCCTATTTGCCTGTTCGATGAAAGTTTTCGTAAACGTCCCGTAGGCGCTTGTTGGTGAGGTGAGTGTAGATTTGCGTTGTTGAGATTGATGAGTGGCCAAGCAGTTCCTGGACGGATCGCAGGTCCGCGCCGTTGGTCAGCAGGTCCGTGGCAAAGCTATGCCGTAAAGTATGGGGTGTTATTTTTTTCATAATGCCTGCCAGCTTGGCATATTTCTTGATCACGCGCTGAATGGATCGGGCAGTCAGACCAGACATTTGCTCGCTCATGGATTCCAGCTGTTTTTCTACCGATTCTTTCGCATCATGTCGGATAAATAGGGCCTTGGAGTTATCTTGCCGCTCTTTTAGATACTGGTTAATAGTTTCGATTGCCCGATGAGACAGAAATACTAGGCGCATCTTGTCGCCCTTGCCGCGCACGGCAAATTCGCCTCGTTTGAGGTTTAGATTATCGCGTTTGAGTGCCACCAGTTCGGAAATCCGAAGGCCAGTGGAGAATAGGGTTTCTAAAATTGCCCGATCGCGAAGCCGGGTCAGTTTGCTTTCTTCATCATCAGTAGCTTTGATTAGTCGTTCCACATCTTCAATGTCTAGAAATTCTACAGTGCGAGCTGGTGTCTTGGGCAGTTCAATTTTTTCCGCAGCTAAAGATTTAACGTCTCGTTTCGCCAGGTATTTGAGGAAACTTCGAAGCGCAATCAAATGATAATTTTGCGTGATGATTTTCAGATTTTTTTCTTTCTGTAACAGGCGATTCAGATGTAGCCGAAACGATCGAACTAGTTCCAAGTCCACGTCAGATGGATCCGTGACGCCCTGTTTTGCACAAAACTCCACAAATCGTTTTAGATAGTGGTCATAGTTACGTAAAGTGAGCCTGGAGCGATTGCGCTCAACTTCCAGGTATTCTAGGAATTGGATGTAGTATTTTTGGAGCTTGCTTTTAGTTTCAGGCATATGGTTTCGTTACCCCTCCCGGCCTAATCGGCCGACCTCCCCTGGGAGGGGAGGTGAACCGCCGCCTAACTCTTAGTGTCAGCCGGCAGTTCGTCTCTCCTTCCAGGAGAGACCGACCGCTTTATTGAGAATTTGTATTGGCGGTCGAGAGAGGTAGTTAGTTAAGATTATTTAAAATTGTTTCTAAGACCCCATCAAAATTATCATCTACTTCGTTATTCCAAAATCGAAGCACCTTAAAACCTTGTGACTCAAGGATCCTAGTTCGTTCAGTATCGTTTAACTTATTATATTTTTCATTATGCTGGCCACCATCCAATTCAATAACCAATTTTTTTTCAAAGCAACAAAAATCCACAATATAGTGCCCAATCACGAATTGCCTACGAAATCTGAAGCCCTTGAACTGTTTCCGGCGCAAGTAATACCAAATTTTAGCTTCCCAAGGGGTTTGGTTTTTTCTAAGGCTTCTTGAGGCTAAAAGTAGATTGTCGCTTATTTTCATTTGTGTCTCACAATGCGTTAATCTCAATAATGTGCGACTATAGTATAGCAGGGTAGAATATCAAAAAAAAGAGCGTCGGGATTCGTTCCAAACGCTGTGAGATAGATAGGTTATTGTCAGGTCTCAAACAATCCGACCGAATTGCAGAGTTTGAGCATCAGTGCGGCATGGACCCTGCGTCGTGGTTTTTTGAGTATGTCTGTCCTTTTCTTTTTAATGATCACGCCATTGATCCCAGGGGTCCCCTTCAAGCAGGTAGCGACCCGCAGAACAACGTCCATACCACCGAGAATTTCTTTTGACGATCTTGCGGAAACCAACGTGCAAAAATGATCCAGAATCCGGGTCCCTTCAGCTGTGTTTTCAGATTCCAGGAAACGGTTCTTGAGATCTGCGAATTCAGCAATCTCTGGTTTCGGCGGCCGATTGGCCGTGCTTGCCAGAAACTTTCCAAGCGATGCAAATTGACCGGCTGTGAGAGCGTTGACTTTGATGATCACAGTTTCCTCCTTAAAAGAGGGCTTGGCCTCTTGTTTGTAACTAACAGTGATTGTAGTCTGGACGTATTATACACATTTTTTCGATTTTTCCAAACCTTGCAAAGAGCCTAAAATCGTGGTAAAATCACTTTGTTATTAAACTCGACGAATAGCTTATCCTGGCTATTTTGTGACCAAGGAAATTCATGCTTACTCCTAAGGAAAAAGAGCAAATTATTAAGAAGTTCCAGGTTCATAAAGACGACACTGGTTCCCCGGAAGTGCAGGTCGCTATCTTAACTCGAGAAATCGAGAAAGTGTCCGAACACTTATACGAGCACAAAAAGGACAACCACTCTCGCCGCGGACTTCTGAAAATGGTTGGCAATCGCCGCCGATTGCTTCGGTATCTGAAAGCTGAAGACGAAAAGCGCTGGGACAAGCTCACCGATAAGCTCAAATTGAATAAATAAAATTTTTACCATCGCGAGGGCCGCAGGCCCGTGGCGATCTATCGTAAGATTGCTTCGTCGCTATCGCTCCTCGCAATGGTTCGAATAAAAATAATTAATTCCGTCGAGTGTCAGTAGCAAAGAGGCTGTACTAGTTGAGATACTAATCTCACCTGCTACAACTTCTGTGCTCAAAGGCACAACCGCGGAAACAAAAAGGGACTAAATGAAGAAAGCAAAGGTAGAGTTAGATCTAGCCGGTAAACCATTTTCTATGGAAACCGGTGAGTTAGCCATGCAAGCCAACGGTTCTGTCTTGGCTAAACTTGGCGACACAGTCGTGCTCGTCACCGCCGTGATGGGTAAGACCGTGCGCGAAGGCATGGATTATTTTCCACTCCTCGTGGATTATGAGGAAAGGCTTTATGCCGCTGGGAAAATTAAAGGCTCCAGATTTATCAAACGTGAAGGCCGAGCAACCGACGAAGCCATTCTTTCCGGCCGTTTGATTGACCGATCCTTGCGGCCACTTTTTCCAGATGGCATGCGGAACGACGTGCAGGTCGTGGCTACGATCCTGTCTGTAGATGAAATTAATGATCCGGATATCGTGGCGATCAACGCCGCATCCGTAGCGCTTACCGCATCCGATATTCCATTTGAAGGCCCGATCGCGGCGATGCGAGTTGGCCGCGTGGACGGGAAATTTGTCGCCAACCCAAATTATCAGGATCGCGAACAAGGGGATTTGGATTTGGTCGTGTCCGGCACAGATGAGCACATCATGATGGTGGAAGCCGGTGCGAAACAAATCACGGAAAGCGACATGGTCCAAGCAATCAAATTCGCCCAAACTTATCTCAAACAACTGTATAAACTTCAACAAGGCATCATCAAACAACTCGCCGTGCCGAAAGCGGAAGCGACTTATGTCTTGCCGGATAAGGATGTTTTGGCCGAAGTCTTAAAGTCCCAACCCCAGCTTGAAAAAGCGCTATATGGAACTTTCAGCAAAGAAACTCGTGAAAATCAGGTGGAGGCTGTGAAAAAAGAAATTGTTGCCGCGATTGTGGAAAGTTATAAGGACAATAAAGAAATCAACGGCGAGAAACACGCGAAAATGGCCTTTGATAAATTGCTCAAGAAAACCATTCGTAAAAATATTCTGGAAAAAGAACAACGGGTGGATATGCGCGCGCTTGATGTCACGAGACCAGTGTCTTGCCAAGTTGGCGTGCTGCCTCGCACCCACGGCTCCGCGCTGTTTAACCGCGGCGAAACTCAAATTTTAACCACCGTGACCTTAGGTTCCTCTGGCGATGCGCAGATTTTGGATGGCATGGAAGATTTTGGCGTGGATGGCACAACCAAGCGATACATTCATCATTATAATTTTCCAGGTTTCAGTGTTGGCGAAGTGGCTCCTATCCGGGGCCCGGGTCGCCGAGAAATCGGCCATGGCGCTTTAGCTGAACGCGCCGTAGAAGTCGTGATCCCAGAAAAAGAGAAATTCCCCTACACTCTGCGACTAGTTTCCGAAGCGCTTGGTTCGAACGGCTCTACCTCCATGGGTTCGACCTGTGGTTCAACTCTCGCGTTGATGGATGCGGGAGTGCCGATCGAAGCCATGATCGGCGGAGTGGCTATGGGCCTGATCCTGGATCCGGAATCCGGTAAGTACAAGGTGCTGACTGACATTCAGGGCATCGAAGATGGAAACGGCGACATGGATTTTAAAGTCACTGGTTCGGAAAAAGGGATTACGGCCATGCAAATGGATAACAAGACCAAAGGATTGACTGTGGAAATTTTGGATAAAGCGCTCATGCAAGCTCGCGATGGTCGGATGCACATTTTAGATGTCATGAAAAAGACAATCTCGGCGCCGCGCGCGGAAATGTCCCCGCTCGCTCCAAGAATTGAAACCATGCAGATTAATCCGGAGAAAATCCGCGATGTTATCGGTACTGGCGGCAAGATCATCAACAAAATCATTGCGGAAACTGGCGTGAAAATTGACATCGAGGATTCAGGCCTCGTGATGGTTGCCTCCAACAATGCCGAGGGCATGAAAAAAGCCTTAGATTGGATTCATAACCTGACTCGTGAGATAAAAATTGGCGAAGTGTTCAAAGGCAAAGTTAACCGCATCATGGACTTCGGTGCTTTTGTGGAGTTGACTCCCGGTCACGATGGCTTATGTCATATTTCGGAACTGGCTTGGCATCGAATTGGGAAAGTCGAAGACGTGGTGAAAGTCGGGGATGAGCTGGAAGTGAAAGTGGTGGAAATCGATCACATGGGACGGATTAATCTTTCACACAAAATTTTACTGCCTCGCCCCGAAGGTGGCAGCTTTGACGACCGGCCGCATGACCGAGGACCTCGTCGAGACGACCACGGCGGTCGTGGTGGTTTCCGACCAAGACACTAGTTAGCTTGTCATTCTGAGCGAAGCGAAGAATCTATCCGAAAAAAATAGACCTAAGCGATTAGGTCTGTTTTGTTGCTAGAGACGAAAGAGTTTTCCTTGCCCGGGGATTGTCCGCCTCCGATAGGGTTTCTTGGGCAGGGCTGGACCGCGATTGGACATAACGGGAGCCGCGAAATAGCCGGCTCGTTTTTCTTTGACTTCTGACGCAAGCTCACGGTTGGATCTGGCGTCATGCCGCCACCAGAAGTTAGTCCGGGCCTGACCTGGGGAAACTGCCTGCGTGCCGCCGATGACGCGGCCTTTTTCGTCTTTGATCACGAATGGGATCTTGGTCTTCCGTTTGGATTTGTGTGCCACTCGCACCCCTCCTTTGGGGAGTTTGACAGAACATATTTTAGCAGATAATTTGTCTTTATGAAAGATACAAGGATGACCAAAGGATTTGGATTAATTGGGCTGCTTATTACCATGGCGATTATCGCCCTGCTGGCGTTCGGCGGATACTATTATAATGGTGAGCAGAAGCAAAATCAGATTGAGGCTGGACGTAGCGCGGTGGATGCCGCGCAAGACGCGGCCGATGCCCAGAACCAGTACAATCAAAATCTAGAAACTGATCTGAAAAATTCCGACGCCCCCTGGATCAACTACCACTCCGTCCAGGATAATCTAGATGAGATTGAATAAAAAACGGCCAGAAATAGCTGTTTTTAATGGCTCAACCGCACGGTTGAGGCGTTGATTTATTAAGCGATTCGTGGAATAATTAAGAATACTAATATGAATTATATTAAGCTTGAAAATTTGTTTCGTGATTTTATAATGTTATTTGGAGGGTTTGGTTTTTTGCTTGTTTTATACTATGGCCAATTTGTATTTCATAATCAAACAATTTTTGAACTTTTATTCGTTGAGAACCTTGCAAAAGAGTGGACGTGGGACAAATTAAATTTAACTGTTTTAGTTATTATTTCATATTTTGTTGGTCGACTACTTCTTTTAACCGGAAAAATGCTATTCTATTTTCTTTCCCGTATCGTTAAAGATAATAAGAAAAGTCAAAATTTTTTTCCATTTTATCGCGGCGAACGTGCCAAAATACTACATGAATACTTAGGTGAATATAGACATGATGATTTAAGACAATATTGGGAAAGAGAAATATATGCTGAAGTGATTTTGTTTTTATTTTTTGCCGCAAGTTTTTGGTATTTTATTTTTTCTGTAGTTGCAAATAAACCGTCATGCTTCTGGTTAATTTCTTTAATTTTATTCGTCTTATTCGGTTGGTTTAAAATAATCAGGACTTCTTATATCCGAGAGTTTGAGGATGCCATTTGTCAGTCACAAGACAATCATATAAATAAGTAAAATTTGACTTTTTGGGAAATGGGAGTACAATTAATTCACATGTGAATAACTCAATAGCGGCAAAACGCCGCTATTTTTGTTTACAATTATTTGATATAATATGGATATGAATGCTCAAACAAAAAAAAGAAGTCTAGGACAATTCTTTACGAAACAAAACACATGGCTTAGGCCCCAAATTACTCAATTTATCAAATCTAGTGGGGCAAAAATTGCTTATGATCCCTTTGCTGGCAACGGGGACTTATTAGGCATTGCCCAAAGTTTTGGCTTAAAAAAAGTTTTTGGTTTGGATATTGATCCAGCCCTTGGTTGGAAGAAGAATGATAGTTTGATATCAATTCCAAAAATCCATAAATCTATCATCATTACTAATCCGCCGTACTTGACAAATTATAGCGCTCAAAGAAAAAAAATATATGATAAAGTGAGTCAATATTTTGAAGCTTGTAATTATGATGACTTATACCAACTTGCTTTAGAAAAATGTTTGACTAACGATTATGGGGTTGTAATCATTCCTGAAACATTTATCAATTCTAGTTTTCCTAAAAATCGACTAGTCAGCATTACAATCCTAGAAGATAACCCATTTGATGATACTGAAACTCCTGTTTGTGTGGTTTGTTTTGATAATAAATTAAAATCTTTAGATAAAGTTTCTGTTTATAAAAATGATAAATTATTAGGCACTCTTGGATACTTTGAAAAATTTCGTATTGCACCCAATAATTCAATAGATATTAAATTTAATATTGTTAATGGAAAAATCGGACTTCGAGCAGTGGACACCACTGATCCACACAGACCAATTTCTTTTATGCCGAAAAATGAGCTAGATTATGATTTGAAAGGAATCAAGCATAGTTCCCGCTTGATTACAATTATTGACATGCCCACTAATAAACATGGTATGCATTACATAATTAAAAAGAGCAATCAGATCTTAACCGAGTTCCGCAAAAAAACTCATGATGTTTTACTTTCTCCATTTAAAGGGAATAAAAAAAATGGCGAACGAAGAAGGCGTCTAGATTATGCCACTGCTAGAGCGATTCTTGAACAAGCAGTAAGTAATGAGAGACTATTTTAATGACAAATCTTGAGCTGTTTGAATACTCCCTAAAAAATCCAGAGCCTCTCATTGATGAGGCTTATGTTAAGTCAGAGAATATAATTCTTGCAAAATATGGAAAAAAACCTAATAAATTAATGGTCACTAATATTGAGCTCTTGGAGAATATTGTAGCTTATAAGGTTGCCCTCAAGTCCGGGAATTCAAAAGCATTAAGAGAAGCTATCGATAATATTCGTGTATGTCTAAAAACAACTGGTATCAATTATTCAGAATTTCCTAGTTTTTGGGCGGTTACTGATGTATCCCACAGTAGTTATAAGAAGTTGTCAGAGAGCGAACAAATAGAATTTCTTGAAAATGTTCTAAAGAAGTACATTAAACACAGGCATCCAATATATTCAGGGTACGGCTATACTCACAGCACTTTACAGGTTGGCAAGGACGCAAAGGCTCATAAACAGAGCGGCGTTTTGGGAATTAAAAAAGTTTGCAGCATTCTAAATAAAAAAAGATTTCATGCTTTAGGGGATTTAAGCCTTAAGAATTTGAAGGCAAAAAATTTAGTTTATATAAGTACTGATAAAACTGGTAAAAAGTTGTTTAAAGAAATTATAAAACAATATAGTATTAGTTTTATGTGGGGTAAAAAATCAGATGATAAGATGCCTGATATTCTATTTAAAATTAAAAACCATTTTTTTATTGTTGAACACAAACATATGAAGGAAGGGGGAGGTGGACAGAATAAACAGATAAATGAAGTAATAAAATTTATTAGTTACTCTGAGCCTAGGTCAAGCAAGAGGATCCATTACATCACATTTCTAGACGGTTTATATTTTAATCTGCTTAACAGAACTTTCAAGAAAAAGAGTAAAGTCCCAACCCAAGTTGCAAATATAAAAAAGGCTCTTCGACAGAACGAAAATAACTACTTTGTTAACACCGCCGGATTCAAAGAATTACTAGAACAAGTAATATGAAAACAATCATTGTATTTTATGTTGCTTGACTTTGCCTCATATGTTTTGTTAGTTATGATTTTTTATGACTTTTCTTTACATTTTATAGAATTGATGGGGTGGCAAAGGTTCTTTGTCCCTCGGAGGAATATATTTTCCTATTATTGGCCGGTGCCGAATAATCGAAAAAATTATACAATATTTTGGACAGCATATTGGGGGATAGCTTTTGTTCTGTTGCTGATTTATGCTTGTAATTAACTAATTTTATGGCACCAATAATTTATATTGCAATTGGGTTTTTGTTTGGGGTAGCATTTGCCAAGTGGCGGTTTGATTCCCAGATGCGAGCGCATCCTGCCGTTAAACATAAAATTATCAACCCGGCTCAAATGGAAAGCCGGCAGGAGAATTTGGAGAAGATTTTGGAATTACTCAAACAACATGACGAACTGACGAATGATATTGTTGAGAAAGCGCTCGGGGTTTCGGACGCGACAGCCGAGCGATATTTGCAGGAACTGGAAAGTCAGGGCAAATTGACCCAAGTCGGCCAGCGCGGCAAATATGTTATTTATAAAGCAGTTTAAAGCCTCAACCACACGGTTGAGCCATTAAATGTACCATCTCTATATTCTCAAGTGTGTGGATCGGACTTTATATACTGGCATCACAGTTGATCTTGCGCGTCGAGTCAGAGAACACAACTCAACCAAGCTCGGCGCCAAATATACCTTCAGCAGAAGGCCCGTAAAACTTGTTTACTCAAAAAGATTTAGAACTAAATCTCCCGCCCTGAAGGCCGAATATCGAATCAAACAATTATCCCGCAAGGAAAAATTAAAGCTTATAAAATCCAAAAGGCTCGAAACTGGCTCGAGCCTCGCAATGTAAATTTGTAATAGTAGATAATAGTCCGCCGACAATAATTGATACTTGTCTCAGGAAAACCGGGGTTGTCCCCGGAAACTAACAGACCCGATGTCTGCGTTTTTGGTTCTACCTGCGTTCACCTCCTTGGTGATTGTTGCGGTTTGTTCAGTCTATCCTCGACGCTGAACGTTGGTGACGTTGCCGTCGCCATCACGCGTGACCTGGATGTCGTTGGGTCCCATGCCGTTTGGCACAGGCCAGCTGGTTTCCGGTCGGGAGGACTCCCGGACCGAGTTGTCCGGGTTGTACGTGACCGAGTGGCCGGAGTCGTTCCGGTCCGTGTGCGAGCCGTCGCCGTGGTGTTCGACTGTCTTTCCCATGATGACCCTCCTTAGGGGGTATCAATATGGGTTTACGAATTGGAAGCAGGATTGCTTCCAACAATAATCTATTATTTTTATCTATATTTGTCAATGGTCGTTTTTAGTATTGACAAATCTTCGGTAGAGGTGTAGACTGTGCAGTTGCATGTCAAAGGTATTAGGGCAGCAATTCAACGCGGTTTTTTTTGAGGAGGAGACAGTATGGTCTACGAGAGTCAGTCCGAGACAAGCGAGGTTGAGGTAGAGGTGATTGCGCTCCCAGAGGGCGCATTCCACGTCGCCTCATTCATCAACGGCATCGCGTACGAGGCCAGCCGACAGGATTTCAACTTGAAGGCGATTGGGATCATGATCGGCGATTTGCACAGCCGGACTCGGCAAGACGCGATCAGAGCTTTCGAGACCCAGATGGTCCGCGAGAGCCTCGAAGTCATCCGCCGCCGGCTTCCAGGAGTGCACCGGCATCTGTTGGCCCTGACCAGCCTCTAAGACAGCCGGTCGGCGCCAGGTTTTCAAAGAGCGGGTTGCTGCGCAACTCGCTCTTTCTTTTTGTATGCCAACAGGTTGACAATCGGATTTTGTTGGCATATTTTATATATATAATGACACAATTTATGATAAAAAAACTCTCTATCTTTGCTTGTCTTTTCTCATTTTTAGTGGCTTTTCCCACTCTTGCTCAATCCACCGGAAGAACTTTAACTTTGCCAGAGGCGGCTGAACACTCGGCAGTGATTGCTTTGGGCAGCGCCATTGACCCCAAAACTGGAAGTGTGGTAGAAGGATTTATGTTTGTGGATTATCAGAATGAAAATGCCAAATCCGGCAATGCCCGATCCAACCAACCATCCGGCAATAGTTGCTATGCCTTTTTGGCCAAGGGTGCGAAATGGAAAACCGTTGAGCCTTGGCTTGTGAATCCCACTAATAGTCGGGGCTTAGATCAAACGTTTGTGTTCAATAATACACAAACTGATATTGCGAAATGGAATGTTTCAGCTGGAGTCACGATTTTAGGCACCGGGAGCAGCACTTCAGACACTCTTGCGGTCGACACGACCAGTCCTGATGGATCGAACGAAGTTTATTTCGCTGATGTGAGCACCCAGGGAGTAATTGCAGTCACCACGGTCTGGGGAATATTCTCTGGTCCCACATTCAATCGCCGGTTAGTTGAATGGGACATGGTGATTGATGATACGGATTTTGACTGGTCAAGCAGCGGTGAGGCTGGTAAAATGGATTTTGAAAATATCATAACTCATGAATTGGGGCATGCCGCGGGCATGGGGCATCCGTCCGATTCGTGTCCCGAGGAAACCATGTTCCGGTTTGCAGACAATGGTGAGACGAAGAAGCGGACACTAAATACCGGCGACATTGCCGGCATCCAGACGCTGTACTAATAATTTAAGATCAGAAAAGGGGCAATTACCGGCTCCTTTTCTTTTTGGAAAAAAAAGCCAGACTCATGGTCCGGCTTGGGTGCGTGCCTGTTGCTCAAGTTCCGCGATTCTTGCTTGCGCGGCTTGGCGATACGTCTCATGCAGGGTATTGCTCGTCGCGAAAGTCTGCAGAAACTTGAGATCGTCAATGCGACGTATGGCTTTGACGCGTGTCTTCGGTGAGTGATTGCCGTTGGTGGCTTGATACTTGAGCTCATCTTGCGTCACGAACGTGGGAATCCGTCTTCTGACACCCGGCATGAAACCTCCTACTGGTTAGCAGGAAGTTTATCAGAATAGTGGGCCTGTGTAAATACTAATTGTCTCGTTTTGCTGATATACTATGCTCAATGTTTACCATTACTAAAAAAGATCCGCAGTCTAAAGCGCGGACCGGTGTCATCAAAACCGCGCATGGGGAAGTCCAGACACCCGTGTTTTTACCAATTGGCACGAAAGGGGCGATCAAATCCATCGCGGCCGAGGAACTCAAATTCTGGGGCGCGGAAATGATTTTGGCCAACACGTATCATCTCTGGCTTAGGCCTGGGGATGCTTTGATTGCGAAAGCCGGGGGCTTACATAAATTTATGAATTGGAAAGACGCGATTTTTACGGACTCCGGCGGCTTTCAAGTTTTTTCACTTGGCAAAATGGTGAAAGTAAACGAACAAGGCGTCAAATTTCAATCTGACCTGGATGGCTCGACCCACATTCTTACTCCCGAAATTTCCGTTCAGATTCAGCTGAATTTGGGATCAGACATTGCGGTGGTGTTGGATGAGTTTCCGGGATTTCCCGCGACCGAAAAACAGGCTGAGCTTTCCGTGAAGCGTACAACCGCGTGGGCCAAGCGCGCGATTCACGAGCACGTAAAACTTTTGGCAGGTTCAATCAACCCAGGGCAAATGCAATGGGGCATTGTGCAAGGTTCAACTTATAAACATTTACGAAAGCAAGCGGCCGAAGAAATTGTGGGTTTAGGATTTAAAGGTTTTTGTATTGGCGGGGTGGCCGTGGGTGAGCCAGAAGAACAGATGTTTCAGGCCGTCAATGATGCGATTCCACACTTGCCCGAAGATTCACCCAAGCATTTGCTTGGGGTCGGAACACCAGCGCAAATTGTTGCCGCCGTGGCCCTTGGTTGCGACAGTTTTGATTGCGTGATCCCAACACGCGAGGCGCGGCATGGGAAATTTTATGCGAACCTAAAACCCCAAGATGGGGAGGGGTACTACACTTTAAATATCATGAATGAAAAATTTAAAGAAGACTTTTCTCCAATTGATAACACTTGCAACTGCTATGCTTGCGGTAATTTTACGCGCGCTTATATCCGGCATTTGTTTATGTCAGACGAACCTTTGGGAATCCGCCTTGCCACCATGCACAACCTGCGATTTTATCTAAATCTCATGCAACGGATCCGAGAGAACATCGAAACAGAAAAATTCGGGGAGTTTGTAACACAATACAAAGAGCACAAAATGTGATATATTGAGGCAAACTCGGATTGGAGGAAGCATGAAGGTAATCCGAAACGCGCATCCACGGGGTGTTGTCAGTTTGGATCTGATTGGCGACTGTCTCAGCGCATCTGATCGGCACGTGCTGGCTGCTGCGATTCAGCGTGAGCTGGATCAGGCTGTCACCAGGATCATCTTGCGCATGAATGACCTGGCCCAGATTGATGAGGCCGGCGTTGGCTACATCACGGTGTTTTCAAACACCATTCGTAGCGCGAATGGGTCTCTGGCTCTCACAGGCGTTGACAACGTGCGAGTAGCTTTAAAGAACGCGGAGTCCAGACTCGACATTTTTCCAGATGAAGCCGCGGCCCTGGCCCACATCAGTGCCCAGACCGTTTAGTGTATAAGCGGCCCGCCCGCCCAAACGATATAGTCGTTCGGGCGGGTCTTCTTTTTTTGTCAAAATTATGTTAAGATTGGTTTACAGAAAGGGCAACACAGCCAGCATGGGATTCAACCCACGCATCCAGTGTTGTTAAAAATATGAAGAAACAAGAAGATAATCTTATGGATAAAATCATTAGCCTCGCCAAACGGCGTGGTTTTATATTTCCAGGGTCCGAAATTTACGGGGGACTCGCGAATAGTTATGATTATGGACCACTAGGAACTGAATTATTTAGAAATATTCAGAATTTGTGGTGGAAAAAAATTGTGCAAGAAAGACCAGACATGGTCGGTATCAGAGGTCCGATCATAATGAATGCTAAAGTTTGGGAAGCATCAGGACATGTGAAAAATTTTACTGATCCTTTGGTGGAGTGCAAGATTTGTCACGTTCGAATGCGCGCGGATAAACTGAAAGATATTGCCGAACACGAAAAAACCCACGCCGGTAAAAAAGTAGAGTGGACTGAAGCCAAGAATTTTAATCTACTATTTAAAACTTTTATCGGTACCACAGAAGACAGTAAGTCTACGGTTTACTTACGAGGCGAAACAGCACAAACCATGTTCACGGATTTTAAATTAGTTTTGGAAACTATGCGCAAAAAACTGCCATTTGGGATTGCGCAAATTGGTCGCTCATTCCGCAACGAGATTACGACTGGTAATCTAATTTTCCGGACGAAGGAGTTTACAATCGCTGAATTGGAATATTTTGTTAAACCCGGTGAGGACGATAAAGCTTACGAAGAATGGCTTGATTATCAACAGGACTTTTTCGTAAAAGATTTGAAATTAAAACAAGAAAATATTAAAAAAGTTGAATTACCAAAAGACGAACTCGCTCATTATTCTAAGCGCACTGTAGATACTTATTACAATTTTCCATTTGGTTGGGACGAAATTGCAGGAATTGCCAACAGAACTGATTATGATTTAAAAAATCACATTGATATGTCTGGTGCCAATCTGAAAGTTAAAGACGAGGAAAGCCAAACAGAGTATATTCCCTATGTTGTGGAACCAACTTTTGGATTGGATCGGATAATGCTTGCGGTTTTAATCGACGCATATTCCGAATCCGAAGCCAGATCCGGCAAAGAGGACGCCGTGCACGAAACGGAAGTGACGCTCCGCTTATCGAAAGAATTGGCGCCCATTAAGATTGCGATTTTGCCGCTTTCACGCAAAGACGAATTGATTAAACCCGCGGAAAAGATTTTGCAACAATTGCACAAGCATTGGATGTGCCAGTATGACGAAACCGCATCAATCGGCAAACGATATCGTCGGCAAGACGAAATCGGCACGCCTTACTGTGTGACTGTGGACTTCGAAACCGTGAATGACCAGGCCGTGACCGTTCGCGACCGCGACACTATGAAACAGGATCGGGTGAAAATTTCTGATTTGATGGATTACTTTAGGGAAAAATTGCCGTGCTAAAGTCTTACGGAAAAAAAATTCTCAAAAACGGCTTAATCTTACTGACGGTGCCCATAGAAACTGCCGCGTCAGTCACGATCTCATTTTTTGTCAAAGCCGGCTCGCGCTACGAGGATAAGCGGATCAATGGTTTGTCGCATTTTCTGGAGCACCTGCATTTCAAAGGTTCCAAAAAATATCCAACCGCCAAAAAATTATCCGAGACTGTGGACTCAATCGGCGGCGAGTTTAATGCCAACACTGGCAAAGAGCACACCCAATACTATATTCGTGCAGCCAGCCAACACCTGCCATTGATTTTCGATGTTTTGTCCGACATGATGCAAAATCCCTTGTTTGATGAACGGGAACTGGAACGGGAAAAAGGCGTGATCATCGAAGAAATCAATATGTACAAAGACAACCCACAAATTCATGTGGAGTCTTTGTTTGAGCAAACCATGTGGCCAAATTCTGCCTTAGGTCGGGATATTGCCGGGACCGCGGAAGTCATCCGATCAATCAAACGCCAAGACATTCTAGATTATCGACAAAGATTCTATCAGCCGGCGAACATGATCGCGGCCATGTCTGGAAATTTTGATCAAGCTCTGACCGCGAAAATGATCGAAGCTCATTGGGACAAATTGTTAACAAAAAAAGGTTTTACTTTTGAAAAACTACAGAGCAAGCAAACTGCACCAGCCTTATCCGTGGAAAACAAAGGCACGGAACAGGCGCATATGATCGTGGGATTCCCGGCCTATGGGTATGGCGACAAGAGGAATTACGCGTTGCAAATTTTGGCCGCGATTTTGGGTGGGGGCATGAGTTCCCGGTTATTCTTAAAAATCCGGGAACGGCAGGGTTTGGCCTATTATGTGGCCTGCTCGCTTAACAATTATTTGGGAACTGGAAATTTTCTAGTGCGGGCCGGACTGAAGGTTTCCGCCGCACCCAAAGCGTTGGATATGATTTTGGAAGAATTACAGTTGGTTGTAGAAAACGGTGTGACGAAAAAAGAATTAGCCAAAGCCAAAGAATATTTGAAAGGCAAATTGGCACTATCCACGGAAGACCCGCACGAGAAGATGGATTGGTATTTAGGCCAGGAGGCCTTCATCGGCAAAATTAAAATGATTGAAGAGGTTTTTGCTCTTTTGGATGCGGTGACAAGTGAGGATGTGGATCGTGTGGCCAAGGAAATTATTCACAATAACCGTTTAAACCTGGCCTTGATTGGTCCCTTTTCGGACAAGAGTATATTTGAGAAGAAATTAAAGTTATAACGGCGCGGGGTCCTGCCGCGATTTTCACCCCGCAGGTGCTCACTATCGTTGCGCACCAGCGGGGTCCCCAAAATCGCGTCACCCCTCGCCACTTACATCAAGCTAAACATATGCGAATCGGTACACATGTTTCAATCGCGGGTGGGATCGAAAAAGCCCCAGGCAACGCGGCGAAAGTCGGAGCCGAGTGTTTTCAGATTTTTTCGCGTTCGCCGCATGGCGGCCCAGTCAAACCCATCACGCCTGATGTGGTAAAGAAATTTGCGGCGGAAATGAAAAAACATAAGCTGGATACGTTTTATATCCATACGCCATACTTTATTAATCTCTCTTCTGTCAAAAATAATATTTATTACGGTTCCATTGCCGTGATTCGGGAGGAGTTGGAGCGTGGAAGTAAGCTTTCCTGCAAGGCTGTGATGACACATTTGGGAAGTTTTGGCGAATTAGGGGATAAGGAAGGGTTGGAAAAGGTAGGAGTGTCAGTTGGCAAAATTATGAAAGGTTATAAGGGGACCACCCAGTTGCTTTTGGAAATTTCTGCCGGAAGTGGTAGGGTAGTGGGCGATAAGTTTGAGGAAATTGCGAAAATTTTAGATCACAAGGATGTGAAAAAACACAAGGTGGGGGTTTGTTTTGACACTTGCCACGCGTTTGCGTCGGGCTATGATGTCCGCGATAAAAAATCCGTGGATGAGACACTTAAGCAATTTGATAAGATTATTGGTTGGAAAAAGTTGGTCATGGTGCACGTCAATGATTCCAAAGGCGAGTTTGGAGGGCATTTGGACCGCCACGAGCATATAGGAGTCGGCAAGATTGGACTAGAGGGATTTAAAGCGCTGGCTCATCACAAAATTTTAGGCAAATTGGATTGGATTTTGGAAACACCCAAAGATGATCCCAAAGACGATCCGAAGAACATCGCAATTTTGAAAAAACTGCGTAAGGGTTGACAAAATCACCAAAAAGGAGTATAATTATATATTGTACTTATTCGTAAATCCACATATACTAACCATATGAGCGAAGATAGCCGCAACATAAATATTTCCTCCGTCACACTTTTGAAGATTGTCTTCATCGTGCTTTTGCTGTGGTTGTTTTGGTTGATCCGCGACGTTCTCCTCATTTTCATAATTGCCGTGATCGTGTCCTCGGCCATTGACCCGCTGGCTGATTATCTTTCGAAGCGCCATATTCCCAGAGTTCTAAGCGTGCTTGTGGTTTACGTAATATTTTTCGGAGTCATCACGCTGATTGGGTTCCTGCTGGTCCCGCCCTTGACCCAACAGTTTGAAGAAATCAAAAACGCGGATGTCTACCAAGGCTTTATTTCGCAGGTTGGGATTTATCGCGATACTTTGAGTCAGTCCACCATTGGCCAGGCGATTGATAACAGTTTTAAGGAACTGGCAAATAATTTTGGTGGTACTTTGTTTGCCACTACCAAGGGAGTGGTTAACGGTGTGGTCTCGGTCATTACTGTGTTGGTTATTTCTTTTTATTTGACGATTGAAGAAAACGGCATGAAGAATTTCGTGAAGCATTTGGCGCCTTATAAGCACCAGGCTTATGTGTTCCGATTGGTAAATAAAATTCAGCGCAAAATGGGGGCTTGGGTTTTGGGGCAGTTAATTTTATCCGCCGTGATCTTCGGGTTGGTATTTATTGGTTTGACGGTTTTGAAAGTGGAATATGCTTTGGTTTTGGCATTATTGGCCGGAATATTTGAAATCATTCCATATATCGGGCCGTTTGTTTCCGGCACTTTCGCCGTATTTTTTGCTTTCATTCAAGCGCCGGCGTTGGCACTGGCCGTGCTGATTTTATGGATCGTGACCCAACAGTTGGAAAGTCATATCATTGTGCCCATCGTCATGAGTCGCAGTGTTGGCTTAAATCCGGTATTGGTAATTTTGGGAATTATTGTGGGAACCACCTTGGGTGGTATTATCGGCGCCCTGATCGCCATTCCTGTCATGAGCGGGATTTCGGTATTTGTGGAAGATTTGATGGAAGGCCATGCGTTTGAAGAAGAGCAAGGCTAACTTAATTGTAAGCTTAATATGCCCAGTATATCAACTTCGATAATGGTTTTTGTATTTGCTTTTGTACATAGATAAAAATATTAATTAATATTACCTCGATCAGTCAGATTAAAGATTGATAACAAAAACCATTAAAAGCAAAAGCATCGAAGTTGTATTACTGGGTATGCTATAATTAATAAGCCTGAATAAGGCTTTTTTCATTTGACGACCATGACTGATGAACGAAAAAAATTCTATATCACGACGCCGATATATTATGTGAACGACAAGCCACATATTGGCCATGCTTATACTACGATTGCGGCGGATGTTGTTGCCAGGCTTCACAGACAACTGGGTGAGGATGTTTTCTTTTTGACCGGGACCGACGAGCATGGGGCGAAAATTGCCGCTTCGGCGGAAAAAGCGGGAAAATCCCCACAGGCGTTTGTCGACGAAATCTCCGCTAAATATTCTCTGACTTGGGACCAGCTGGGGATTGCGCCGGATAAATTTATCCGAACCACAGATCCCGAGCATAAAGATGCCGTGAAGGTATTTTTAGAAAAATTGAAGGCTTCAGGAAAAATTTACGAAGGCGAGTATGAGGGTTTGTATTGTGTAGGTCATGAAGCGTTTATCAAAGAATCAGAATTAGTAAACGGCGTTTGCCTGGATCATAAAACCAAGCCGGAAAAAATTAGAGAACAGAATTGGTTTTTTAAACTTTCCGAATATCAGAAAATTTTGGAAGAAAGAATTTCCCATGATGATTTAATAATTCGCCCACCGACAAGGAAAAACGAAGTATTGTCTTTTATCAGACAAGGATTGGAAGATATTGCTATCTCTCGTCCGAATGTGAAGTGGGGGATTCCACTCCCATGGGATAAAAGCCAAACTGTGTATGTTTGGGTTGAAGCTTTGTTTAATTATTGTTCAGCGATTGGGTATGTTTCTGATCCAGAGAATTTTCAGCGATACTGGCCAGCGGATTTACAGCTGCTAGGCAAAGAGATAATTAAATTCCACTGTATTATTGGGCCGGCCTTACTTTTGGCTATAAAAGAAGAATTACCAAAAGCGATTTTTGCCAATGGTTTTTTTACCTTAGGTGGAGAAAAAATTAGCAAAACTGTGGGCAATATCATTGATCCGAATGATTGGGTGGCGAAATACGGCTCGGATGCGGTCAGATATTTTGTTTTGCGCGAAGTGCCATTTGGCCAAGATGGGGATGTCAGCGAAGAAAAGCTTAAGGTTCGCTACAATTCGGATTTGGCTGACGGTTTAGGAAATTTATTTTCTCGCACCACCAATATGATTGAAAAATATCTGGACGGGGATGTGGGCGAATTTGTAAGTCCCCCTAAAGATTTGTCCGGGGCATCAGATGCGTTCTATAATTTGGATTTTTCCGAAGGCTTGGTTTTGATTTGGAAAGAAATTGCCTGGGCCAACCAACTGATTGATAAAGCCAAGCCCTGGGAATTAGTAAAAACCGATCCGGAAAAGGTAAAAGAACTGCTTTTGAATTTGACGGCACTTTTGTATGACATCGCGAAGAAGCTTGCGCCGGTCTTACCTGAAACCGCGCAGAAGATTAAGGAAATTTTAGAATCCGGAGATATTCGGAAACCAGAACCATTGTTTAAAAAGATTAGCTAACTCCATCGCGAGCGACTGCTTTGCCAATAAGCTCAAATCTTGGCAGTCGCGCCTGCCCGTTCCTGAACGGAACGTTCGGGCGGGTGGCGATCTCTCTCGTGAGTGATTGCCACGTCGCCGCCCAGACTAATTCATCTAGATAAAGCGGCTCCTCGCAATGGCTCGATAGAAAACTAATGAGATTTTTCGACACCCATACTCACGTAAATTTTTCGGATTTCAAGTCTGAAACGGACGCGACGATCAAGCGGGCTTTGGATGCCAAGACCTGGTTGATCAACGTGGGGACTGGCTTGAAGGCTTCAAGAGAATGTGTTGATTTGGCTAAAAAATATCCGGAAGGGGTCTTTGCGAGCATCGGTCAGCATCCGACTGAGTCAGAAAGCTTTGAGGAAGAGGTTTATGAGACTCTGTTGTCGGATAAAGTCGTCGCCATAGGCGAGTGCGGTTTGGATTACTATAGGATACCTAAGGACAGTAATCAGGAAACAGTAATCAGTAAGCAGAAGAAGGAGTTTATAAAGCAAATTCAATTTGCGAAGAAATATGGTTTGCCCCTGATTATTCATTGTCGTGATGCTTACGAAGATTTGCTCGCGATTTTAAAATCCGAATACGCGGGACTGCCGGCTGTTGCCCATTCGTTTACCGAGACTTGGGAAACTGCAAAGAAAATTTTGGATCAGGGTTTGTATATTGCACTAAATGGCATTTTAACTTTTGATAAATCCGGTAAATTAGCAGAAGTGGTGGAAAAAATGCCTTTTGAGAAGTTACTGATTGAGACTGATGCCCCGTTTCTGGCGCCGCCGCCACATCGAGGGAAGCGCAATGAGCCTGCGTTTGTCCAGTATGTGGCAGAAAAAATCGCGGCGATCAAGAAAATGAGTGTCGAGGAAGTCGGGGAACAAACTTTTGCGAATGCTTGTAAGTTATTTCAAATAAAAAACCCGGACCAAATAACTAGTCAGGGCTGATTTGAAGCGAGCGCAGGATGTCGGCGTCCGTGCCAGAGTCGGCAGCTGGCTGAGTCTGGACTAGCAACGCTGAAGAGCGTAATGCGGCGAGCTGTTGCTGGGGTGTTGTTGCAATGATCGTATAGCGGAGATTTGGAAACTGCCGGCGGATGAGGTGTTCCACCTTGGCAATTTCATCCCAGCCATAATTGTCCACCATCGATTCCCAGACTTCATTCGCATATTCGTTCCAGGACTTTTCTTCAAGAAGCGCGCACCCATCTCCCAGTCCTTTGCCCTCCAGGGCAATGATAGGAATCAGGATTGGCCGGCGGTCTTGGGGGAGACCCATGATCTTGTGCTTTTGAATCTTCGGTCGTTCTGCTCTCCGGATCGCATTCTCCAGCATGCTCCGGAAGATGCCAACTTTCTCTAGAGCCAGGTCACGTGGAGTCTTCGTCTCACTCACAGGATCCTCCTCAAGGAGTCTGAAGTTGCAAGCAGTTTAACCCAATTTATCAAAAAAGTAAACAATGCTAGAATAAGCTTGTTATGCCCGAAATTTACGATCATCCGCCTACGCATAAAGCTTCGGCGGACAGGCAAGGAAATATGTATAATCACAAAGATATTGAGAAAAAGTGGCAGGAAGTTTGGGAGAAAGAGAAGCTTTATAAAACTTCCGATAAGCCCCTGCCTTCGCCACGGCTTCGGCAGGCAGGCAAGAAGAAGCAGTATATTTTAGATATGTTCCCGTATCCATCGGGGGCGGGTTTGCATGTGGGGCACCCGGAAGGATATACGGCCACGGACATTCTGGCGCGTTTTTTGAGGATGAACGGGTATGACGTCCTGCACCCCATGGGCTGGGATGCGTTTGGTTTGCCGGCGGAAAATTACGCGATTAAAGAAGGGATTCCGCCGGCCGAATCAACTGCGAAAAATATTGACCGCTTTCGCCAACAGATAAAATCTATTGGGCTTTCGTATGATTGGTCGCGTGAGGTAAACACTTCTGACCCTAGTTATTACCGATGGACGCAGTGGCTGTTTTTGCAACTATACAAAAAGGGGCTAGCTTACAAAAAAGAAGCGTATGTGAACTGGTGCCCGAAGGATCAGACTGTTCTGGCCAACGAGCAGGTAGTGGATGGTTGCTGTGAACGATGCGGGACAAAAGTCATCCAGAAACTTTTATCGCAATGGTTTTTCAAGATTACGGATTACGCCGATCGCTTGCTCAACGATTTAGATAAGCTGGACTGGCCGGAGCCGATCAAGCTTATGCAACGAAACTGGATCGGCCGATCCGAAGGGGCCGAGATTGAGTTTATGGTAGATAACCCGAGGGTCAGGCGATTTATAATTCTGCATGGGAAACATGGGACTTCAAAACGAAATTTTATACCGTGGTTAAAAGCAAGTCTGGAGAAAAAAGGATACGAAGTCCAAACACCGGATATGCCGAATACCGAAGAACCAAATGATATAGAACAAGCGGATTTTGTACAAAAAAATTGTAAGCTGGACGACAGCACGGTCATCCTCGGACATTCATTTGGTGGGATTATAGCATTGCGGTTGTTGGAGCAGGGTATAAAAGTTCATGGAGTGGTTTTCGCTGCGACTCCGATGTCAGGTAAATTTTTGGATGGAAAAGTCCGTACAACCGTTGCCGCAGCCATCGACCGCGGATTTGATTTCGAAAAAATTAAACAGCAAGCAAATTATTTTAAAATTTTGGTGGATTCCACTGATACGGTAGTTCGACTTCAAGACGGCGAAATTTTAGCAGGAAAATTGAATTCGCTCAAACAATCGTTTGTTGGGAGTGAGCCACATTTTTGTGGAGCTGAAGAGCCAGCAATTTTAGACGCACTTTTGGCCAATATAAAAGTCTTCACAACCAGACCGGATACCATTTTTGGCGCAACGTATATGGTTTTGGCACCAGAGCATCCGCTAGTAAAGAATCTAGAATCTGGAATCTTGAATCCAGAAGAGGTCAGAAAGTATGCTGAAGATACGAAAAAGAAAACTGAAATGCAACGCACAGCTCTGGAAAAAGATAAATCTGGTGTGCAATTAAAAGGTGTTATGGCGATAAATCCGGCGACTAAAGAAAAAATTCCTGTTTGGATCGCGGATTACGTGCTCGCGACTTACGGCACTGGAGCAATTATGGCTGTGCCACAACATGACGAACGCGACCAAGCATTTGCACAGAAATATAAACTGCCGATTGTGGACAAGCCTTTGATTCCGATCCCAGAAGCGATTAAAAAGTTTGGCACGAAAAAGATTCAATATAAAATTCGTGACTGGCTGGTTTCCAGACAGAGATATTGGGGCGCGCCAATTCCAATTATTAATTGTGACAAATGTGGCAGGCAAGCGGTTCCGGAAAAGGATTTGCCGGTTCTGCTTCCAAATGATGTGGATTTTTTACCAACAGGTGAATCCCCTTTGGCTCGTTCAAAAAAATTTAACCAGGTGAAATGTCCGAAGTGTGATGGCCCTGCTAGGCGGGATCATGATACCATGGACACTTTTGTGGATTCTTCTTGGTATTTTTTCCGCTTTACAGATCCGCTAAACGCGCTGGC
>MFEJ01000008.1 GCA_001779915.1 Candidatus Doudnabacteria bacterium RIFCSPHIGHO2_01_FULL_45_18
GGTTCCAATTTTCGCCCAACTTAAATCCCAACCATGCTAGAAAATATGACCAAATGAATGACCCGACAAACGCATTGACGGTGAATGGTATGAGCGGCGCTTTGGCGATCCCAGCCGGGATCGAAATAAAAGTCCGGATCACTGGCAGAATTCTGCCCAAAAATGTAGCAGTGTAGCGGAATCTTTTAAAAAACCGTTCCGTTAATTCCAATTCTACAGTTGAAAGAAAAATTAAATGTCCATATTTAGCAACCAATGGTCGGCCGCCATAGTAGCCGATGTAATAAGTCAAAAGTGAACCCAAGACCGAGCCCGCGGCTCCAGCTATGGCCAAACCAAGCAATGTGAATCGGCCACCACCGACCAAAAATCCTGAAAACGGCATAATGATTTCGGAAGGCAACGGGATAGCGGCGGACTCAATCGCCATCAGCAACGCAACTCCGAGGTAGCCCATGGATGAAATCACATTTGTGATCCAAGTTGTAATCGCGATAAGTAAATCTGTGATCATTGGGCAATGGCCTCGGCCTTATCTAATTTTATGGACAAAATCTTACTAATCCCTTCCTCGCTCATGGTAACGCCATAGAGCGTGTGCGCCTGACGCATAGTTTCGCGATTATGGGTAATGGTTATAAACTGGGTTTGGTGTGCGAGTGTCTCCAAAATTTTAGCGAATCGAATGGAGTTAGCTTCATCCAGTGCGGCATCCACTTCATCTAAAACCACAAAGGGCGATGGGTAGGATGCGAGCATGGCGCAAAGCATGGCAATGGCAGTCAAGGCTCGTTCCCCGCCGGATAAGGCGGCGATGCTGGCCAACTTTTTTCCGGGTGGCGTGGCTCGAATTTCAATTCCCACAATTTCTTGCGGTTGTTTCTTTTGTTTGATCCCGTCAATATGCGATTGTTTGACCTCGGTCTCAAGCTCGGCGTCCGCTACTCCTTCTTCCGTGTCTTTGGCCGCGCGAAGCAAAGTCATCTGGGCTCGACCGCCATTAAAGAGAATCCGGAAATATTCGCTAAAGCTGGTGGAAATCTTATCATAGGCTTCGGAAAATTGCTTCTTGATAATTTGATCCAATTCTTCAATAACATTTTTCAAATCTACCACTGCTTTGTTCAGATCCTCGGATTGGCTGATTAAATAATCAAATCGTTCTTGCGTCTCACGATACTCGGTCAGGGTCGCCTCATCAATCCCACCAGCCAACTCCAGCTGATGTTTGAGACGGCTTATTTGGTTAGGCAGGTTAGGATCAATATGAATTTTTTTATACTTTGCTAAATCCGGAGAAACTTGTCCCAAAGCTTCATGAATTTCTTTATGTAGCCCTTCAAGTTTAGTATCAAGTTTGGCTTTCGCAACTAAAATTAGATTTTGCTCATCTTTTAATCTCGTAAGCTCTGAGGTCTTCGTCCGATATTTTCTTTCTTCTTCAGTCAAAAACCCTTTTTTTTGTTTTTCTTCTGCCAGTAATTTACTTTTAGCCGCGTTTTGTTCGTGGATATTCTTCACGATCAGTTCCAGTCTGGCGTCTAGGACTTTTTTTTGGTTTAACAATTCATTATTAGCTGGTTTCGAATCTTGTGACGGGATTTCAAAAAACTTACCAAAGTTTCCGACTAGTTCTCTTAATTTTTTGTTGACTTCCTTAATACTGTCAGCTTGAAGAGAATCTAGAATCGCTTCAAAAGAGTGCTTAAATTCGCTAAATTTTCTTGAAAAATTTTCTAAAGAAAAATTATTGGCCAAAATATTCGACAATTCTAATTTGAGCTTCCCCCTAATTTCCGCCAATTGTTCCAGTAGGGATAATTTTTCATCCTCCAAACCTTTGAGCTTCTGGTCCAATTCTTCGATAAAATTATTTGCCCGGCCGGACTGTTGTTCTTCTTTTTCCAGAGTTTTTTGGAAAGCAGAAATTTCCTGGTCTAAATGTTGGATTGATTTAGCCTTGACTGCCAAACTTTCGGTCACGGCGCTAAGTTCAGTTTCCAACAAAAAAGCTTGGGAGCCGAAATATTCTTTCTGTAAATTTGCAAGCTCAAGGGATAAAGCTTCCCGCTCTTCCATCCGCTTCGCCTGACGTTTCAAAGAACGAAGACGAGGTTCAATTTCTTGCAAAAGAGCGGACACTTTCGAAAGATTTTCGCTTGTTTGCTCCAAACGTCGCAGGCTCTTGTCACGCTTGATGTAGTAAGGCTTAACCCCCGAAGCCTCTTCAATTAGATTCTTAATTTCACTGGGGCCTGCTAAAATTAATAAATCAATTGTCCCCTGTCCAATCACAGCATAGTTCGTGGCACCAAAACCGGAACGAATCAGCACATCCACCACATCCAGGAGTCTAACTTTCTGGTTATTAATCAAATAATCTGACTCCCCATTGCGATAAAGTCTGCGGGTGATGACCACTTCCGAATACTCCAAAGGAATTTTGTGGTCACGATTGTCAAAACTTAGGGAAACTTCCGCCATGGACAGTTTGGACTTTTTATCAGAGCCGGCAAAAATCACATCTTCGGATTTTTTCCCACGCAAAAGTTTCAAAGACTGCTCCCCCATGACCCAACGCAAAGCATCGGCCACATTGGACTTGCCTGAGCCGTTCGGACCCACCACTGCCGTCATGCCGGGGTCAAAATCTAACGCCGTCTTATGCGCGAATGATTTAAATCCGTGAAGTTCTAGCCTTTTGAGATACATTTATAGATCGGTTACCTTGAGTCCATTCTCCGCGGCCGCGATTTCGGCCTCTTGTTTGGAAGAACCCGTGCCTTTGGCAATTTGTTTATCATTGACGAATACCCCAACCTCAAAATTTTTATTATGATCCGGCCCCCACTCCGCCAAGACTTTATAATTCGGCGTGACACCCAATTTTTCCTGGGTCAGTTCCTGAAATTTACTCTTCGGATCCAGGATGTTGCCGGCGGACAAAATGCCAACCAACTGCTTGATCACAAATTCGGTAATGAAATTTTTTGTAATCTCAAATCCCGCGTCCAAGTATATGGCGCCAATCAGAGATTCAAACGCATTGGCCAAAATCACCTGTCTGGCACGGCCGGTATCTTTGGCTTCCCCACGTGACAGCAAAATATACTTATCCAATTCCAAATTACTGGCAATTTCCGACAGCATTTTGTAGTTAACCAAAGCCGAACGCAAATTGGTTAACTCCCCTTCCGGATTAGGAAAATTGCGATACAAATACTCGGTGGTGATCAATTCCAAAACCGCGTCGCCCAAAAATTCCAGCCGTTCGTTGTGTGGCAATTCCCACCGACGATTCTCATTTAAATACGAACGATGGGTCAGGGCGACTTGTAGCAAATTCCGATCCTTGAATTGGATTTTGATTTTATTTTCTAAACTGGAAAGATCCATATTTTCCAAATATCGAAATGCGAATTTCGAAATTCGAAACAAAATGTTTCGGGCTTCGGATTTCGTGCTTCGTGCTTAATTATTTTTGGTGGACGGTGCTGGGATCGAACCAGCGACCCTCTCTACGTCAAAGAGATGCTCTCCCACTGAGCTAACCGTCCCCTTAATCACCCGTGATAACTTCGGGCACAGCAACCGGCTCGGGGTCTGCTAATTTTTGCGGTTTGATTAAATCTGTGAAAGCTAAAACCCAAGCGGTTTGAGAAAATACGGCCACCAGCGGCTGCATGAGTAAAAAAACAATTGATCCGAAAATTATATAGATCAACCCTCCACTATGATATGCCAAAAAACCCAAAAACACAAGCGGTGAGAACGCTATGAATTCAACGATAAATAATAAAAACCCAAACGCGATAAGGGTTGGCCAATGCTTCATAATCAATTCAAAACTGCGCCGGAAAGCCTCGCTGATAGTAAGATCAAACAACACCACAAACATGGGCGAAAGCAAATTGATAAATACTCCTAAAAGCATAGTGGGAATAAAAATCCCCAAACCAAAAATCCCGAGGAGCAACGCCCGGATCAGGTACCCGTGATCGTACAGAAAGAAAATCGGAGCGCTGATTAATGTCGCTAAAATTAACAAACCCAATTGCACCAAGATGGCGATGGCCAGGATTCGTTGGTAAAACAGTTTGGAAAAAGCAAACGATGTTTTAAGCGAAGTGTCCTGTTTTTCAATAATCGCTTTAACCGCAATGATCAGCCCGGCTTTCGCGCGGAAATTCAGAATGATCAAGACAATTAATCCTACTAATCCTAAAATCGGATCAATGGGCAGCTTCTCTTCCAACCCCAGCGTGTAATTTACCAGCTGGCCGGAAACTAACAACAGGCCAAAGATCCACAAAAACTTATTCGCTCGTGTGATTCTGATGGCCTGGATAAAAATTTTAGCAAAGGGCAGGCTCATTACGCAGGCACAGATGAAAGTTGTCCCGCGGCAGAATTTTTATTTAGCTTGTCCTTCGGGATAATGTCTGCCACCAAAATTTCAAAGTCATCACGCTCCACAGTTTCTTTTTCAATCAGTTCGTTGGCGATAAGACTTAAGTGCTTGCGATACTTTTTGATCACATCCGTCGCTGTCCGGTAGGCTCGTTCGATAAAACCAGCCACTTCTTCGTCAATTTTAGCTGCCACTTTCTCGGAATAATTTTTCTGTTCCGCAATTTCACGGCCCAAAAAAATCATGTCGTGCGTTTCGCCAAACGTCATGGGTCCTAAAGTTTCAGACATGCCATAGGTGGTCACTAATTTGCGGGCCAAGTTCGTCGCGACTTTCAAATCATTGGACGCGCCCGTGGTCAGTTCATTAAAAATCAATTTTTCCGTAGCGTAGCCTCCCAAGGATACGGCCAGATCCGCCAAAAATTCCGATTTCGAATGCAAATTTTTATCTTCCATGGGTAATTTCATGGTATAACCAGCTGCCCGGCCGCGGGAAACAATGGAAATTTTATGCACGGGATCGGCATGGGGCATGACCGTCGCCACCAAGGCGTGTCCCGCTTCATGCCACGCGGCAATTTCTTTTTCTTTTTTGGAAAGCAGATGGCTTTTACGCTCCGGACCCATCATGACTTTTTCAATCGCTTCCAAAAGTTCCATTTGTCCAACCTGTTTGAGATTTCGACGAGCGGCTAGGATCGCGCCTTCGTTCATAAGATTCGCCAAATCTGCGCCAGAAAATCCCGGCGTGCGTTCGGCAACGGCGCGCAAATTAACGCCAGTGGCCAAGGGCTTGCCTTGGACATGAATCTTTAAAATCGCTTCCCGGTCATTTATATCCGGCTGATCCAAGATCACCTGGCGGTCAAACCGGCCAGGGCGAAGTAATGCTGGATCCAAAACATCGGGACGATTCGTAGCCGCAACCACGATGACATTGGTTTCGTTTTCAAAACCATCCATTTCCACCAAAATTTGATTCAGGGTTTGTTCCCGCTCATCATGCGAACCACCCAAACCCGCTCCCCGCTGGCGTCCCACCGCGTCAATTTCATCTATGAACACAATGCACGGCGAATTTCGTTTGGCTTTTTTAAATAAATCTCGCACCCGGGACGCGCCCACTCCCACGAACATCTCCACAAACTCCGATCCCGAGATATGAAAGAACGGCACATTGGCTTCCCCGGCAACCGCTCTCGCAACCAAGGTTTTGCCAACCCCTGGCGGACCCAAAAGCAAAACACCTCTGGGAATTTTTGCGCCCAGGGAAAAAAATTTCTGCGGGAAGCGCAAAAATTCCACCACTTCTTTTAATTCTTCTTTGGCTTCCTTAATCCCTGCTACATCCGCGAAAGTCACGCGCTTGCGGCGATCCGACTCCTGCATGAGTTTGGCGCCGGATTGACCAAACGACATGGCGCGACTATTGGAGCCGGAGACTTGTCGCATCAGAAACCAGATAAATCCGGCGATCAGCAAAAACGGAATCAAGAACGGCAGAACAGTTGAAATTAATATGGAGGAAGAACTGGCTCCTTTCAGTTCAATGTTCGCGTCCTTAATTTTAGCCACATCCACGCCATAAGTATTTCTCAAGGTGTCAGAAAGCGCGACTTCCTGTTCTTTGGTTGTGGTTTGTTTGGTACCATCTTTTAGAAAAATCGCGATGTCATTGCCAGCAACTTCGATCTTCGAGACCTGATCAGTATTAACTTCATCCGCAAGCTTGCCCATGGTCACGGGATTAGCAGTAGTGTCGTTGGTATCAAACATCATGAAAATTCCGGACACCACCAGGAAGATCGCCAAAATTATAAATAAATTGCGGAAATATTTGTTCATCCCGTTAGAAATTTAAATTAATATTGTTAACTCTTGCCGACAAATAAAATCCCATTATTATAGTTTCAAGTTTTAATAAATCAAGGCTCTTATGATTTCTAACGGGATTCATAGCTTAAAAATTTTACCCTAAACGGACCGAAAAGTCAATAAGTGAATGTGTCCTGCTTCGCTAAAGCTACGCAGGACACTGCTTGCACTGCGAAGCCTTGACGAAGCAGTGGTGCCGGGGACAGGAATCGAACCTGCACGCCCTTGCGAGCACAAGGTCCTAAACCTTGCGTGTCTGCCAATTTCACCACCCCGGCATAATCTTACTTATAAACATCATGTGTCCCTACTGCATGGAAATATACCAGATTCTTGGTAGCAAATTCAAATACGATACGATGTTGGTAATCAACTGAAAACGCCCAAAATTCACGCAAGCGGCCGGATAACTTGTGAGTTTTCAACTTTGGATCAAAAGGATTGACTCGGAATAATTTCTCTTTCTTTTCGGCCAACTGCTTAATCTTAACCGGAAGCCGCTTATATTCCCTTTCAAATTTTGGGGAATAAATTATTTGCATTTAGCGCAGATCTTTCAAGCTTTTCAAAATTTTCCCTTTGCCGCGGACGATTTCTTGCTGACTGCCACGCAATTCCTGCAATAGCTGTTCTTCTTTCCAAAGTCTTAACAAATCACGCATAAATTCACTTTTGGTGGCATAACCACCCTTTTTCACGGCTGATTCAACTTCAGATTTTAACTGGGCGGGCAGCGAAATATTGATAATTGATCTCATGAATAAACTCAATTAATAATTTAATCCTATTGTAATACAATGTATTACTGCCAGTCAAGCCTAGGTGAAGTAATTAGCAGATTAATGGCCATATTGACAAAACTCCGGCTTTGTGCTATTTTAATCCGTTGACACTATAAGTCAACCAACAGCAAACTTGCGGTAATCAATCCGCGTTTACCAACCCTGAGGAGGGACAGAAGTATGCATCGAATGTTTTCGATCGTCGTGCTCACGTTGGCGCTGACAAGCGCCAACACTTACGCGCAAGACGTGGACTTGGTTCGCGGCTGGGATGCTCCCACCGTGACCCCAGTACCAACGCCTGCGCCAGCTCCAACTGCTGCTGCCCCTCCTCCGACTCCGAGTGCCTCCCAGGCACCGCCGACAACCGGCACCAACTGGTTCGTGTTGATCCTCGTTCTCGCCGCCATTGCTCTCCTCCTCGTGGGGACCTGGCACCTCGTCTACCGCCGTCGTCGGAAAAACGAAACGGAGACGGATCCGGCCCGACGCGAACCGCCTGCTGAAAACCGAGCGGCCGAGGCACGTGTTGCCGCGGCGCGAGCAGAAGAAGCAAGAACGGCAGAAGCGGCAGTACCTCCCCGGCGCGAACCGCCAGCGACCCCGCCAGTTACGGCACCAACCGCGGCTCCACCGAACGCTCCTGTTCCAGGAGCACCGGTTGCCCAACCGGCGAATCGGCCAGAGACTGCCGGACCACTGGCGGACTTCAGGACCGAAGATCGACCCAAGGTCGTCACACCAGCACCGGCAGCGCCTCCGGCGCAAGTACGACCGGCGGTTCAGCCCTTGCCTCCGACACCTCCTGCCCCCCGCAAGGACAACATGGACAATCTGGATCTCCGGAGTGTCCTCGACGGTCTTCCGACCAAAGGTAAGGTCCAGGCCAAAAGGTCCGGCAAGCGGGACAAGAAAAAGCACACGAACCGGGCATTCAAACCCGGACGTCGTGCACACCTCGTCGTCGTTCTCGGAACCCTCGCCAGCCTGCTCGGGTTGGCGAACACGGTCTCGGCTCAGACCGTACGGATCACGCCGAACTTCGTGATCGTCGGCGCGGATCCGAACAAGCCCGCTGAACCCGTCACGATGGATCTCACCATCTCGGGTATCCAGGCCACAAGCCTGGAGGTCCCGGCTGGAGGCATCACCGGCACGGTCAGCGGCAGCAAGGCCACCATCACGGTGGACCCCAAAGTCGTAGGATCGCACCTTGGGCCGAACAACATGTACCTGACTTCAGCTACTGGCGAGAAGAAGGTCGTGAAGTTCTACGTGTTCGGCCACGCGGCCGGATCCATCGTGGAGTTCGTCAAAAACGACACGAACCAGGCAATCCGGACGGCAGCGACTCAACTCCGCGCTGATGTAGCCAAGGCGAAAGCCGAGGCAACTACCAACGCCACGACCGCGGCAACGACCGCGGCCAAGGCCGAGGTGCCGACAATCGCCCGCCAGGAAGTGACTAACCAGCTCGCGGATCAACTGCGAGAGGGTGGTCAGCTCAACCGGGCGATCGAGGACCTGGCCGCGCGGATCGAATCGCGGAGCATGCAGTACACCAGCGACTCGCTGGCTATGGCTGCGAAGGAGAACCAGCAAGGACTGGTTGAGCTCCAAACTCGATTCGAACGGCAGATTGCCGAACTCCGGCAGGAGCTGGGGGAAATCCGCCAGGCCATCCAAACCCTTGCCGCTAAGGAGGTTCAGTTCAAATCCTCCTGGGGCCGCCGATTCGTCGGCGCGGACAAAACCGGACAGCTCGCCCCCGAGCTGATCCAAAAGGAGGAAAAATAATACGATGTAGGCATGATCGTCAGCTGCGCATAGCAGGCTGACTTGAGAAGCGCTCGTCACCCGTCAGGGTTGACAGCGCTTCTTTTT
>MFEJ01000009.1 GCA_001779915.1 Candidatus Doudnabacteria bacterium RIFCSPHIGHO2_01_FULL_45_18
TGTTTATTTTAGCGGTAATTACGGGATACCAGGTTGTTTTGTTGTCTTGGCAGGTGCGCCTGATAATCTTGGAGATCTTTCCGGAGGGTCCAAATGGCGTCCATATGGTGCTGTGACTGTTGAAGAAACAATTAAAAACAGTCCCCAAGGTATTCTAATATCAGGAATTAGTAATGACGCCGCTCGTGCCGCACAAGAAAAAATAGACGCCGCTCCAGTATCAGCCGCTATCGGATGGTTGTTAAACGGGATAGGGGATGTCATTGCCGGGTTTTTAGGAATCATCGCATCCATAGCTGGTGGTATTTTTACCACGGCAGTTGACCAGATTCTCAAAGTTACAGACATGCCGAAAGTTGTGGATGTAGGTTGGACGATTATCCGCGACATTTGTAATATGTTTTTCATTCTCATTATGGTTGTCATCGGCCTAGGAATAATTTTAAGAATTAAAGAGTATCAGGAGTACGGACACTTAATTCGGAATCTAGTGATTATGGCGATTTTGGTGAATTTCAGTAAGGTGATCGCCGTGACCATTATGAACGCGGTGAATTTTTTGGCAGCAGCTTTCTATTCTGGTGGCTTGGGTACTAATGTATTTTCATTTTTATGGACTATTGTAAACCCGGTAAACGATGCCACCGCAATTTTTCAGAATGGTTGGCAAGCAGGCCTAATGACTGGTCTTGGTAAAATAGTTTTCATGGCTATCGCCACAGTGGTGCTGGTCGCTTTAGCCGGCATGTTTATCATACGTTTAGTTGGGTTATATGTTTTAATTATTTTTTCACCAATCGCGTATGTTGCCCGTATCTTACCAGCGACGGAGAAATTTTCAGAAGAATGGTGGAGTCATTTTTTGAAGTATTTGATTTGGGCTCCGGTGGCTTTGTTTATGATTCAGTTAACGATCATGACTGTAAATAGTATAGATGCTATTCCGGGTGGTAATGATAGCTCATTTTATTATTTTATCATCTGTGCTTTCTTGGCAGCAGCACTTCTAGTCGCTGAAGAAGCAGGGATGGTGGGGAGTAAGGCCGTCATGGGCGCAGTGGAGAAGGGCGCGCATTGGGCGGGAGAAAAAGTAGCAGGATATGCTAGCCGAAAATGGAATGATTATACAAGTCATAAATACGGAGAAGCCGAGGCCAGAGCTGCGGCCCAAGGTAAGGAAGTCGGGCTTGGTACAAAGGCATTGTTCTTGGCTGCTAATCCGATTGCGGGTTATAAGGCATGGAGCGAGAGAGCTCAGGAGAAAGAACACATTGCTTCGGGTTACGCGCAAGCCACCGCCAAAGAGATCTTTGGAGGTGCGATCGGAACTCCTTTCCGAGAAAACTTGGCGCGCAAAGAAGAAGTTAAATATGCTGACGAATATTCTGACATGAGTAAAGAAGAAAAAGCAGTAGCTGCAAGAAATCTATTTGGCGCAAAGGGACACGAAGCCGCAGTTCGGAGACGCGCTTTAATGCGCGCAGCCGTTGAAGACAATCATATCGAAGATATATTGGCGAGTCCGCAATTTGTTGAAGAGTACACAGACGATGAAGGTGATCTTAGCAGCGAGGCGAAATTCCGATTCTTAAATGATTTTCTAGGAGCCGATCATGACGCTGAATCTCAAAGATTTATCGCCTCGGATCTAAACACGTTAGGAGCCAAAGCTAAAAGGTTCGATTACACAGGAATGGCAACGGTTGATCCCGAGACCGGAGCATATAAGAAGGCTTTTAAGGATAGCGGTAGAACCAAAGTTGTTAATGGAAAAACAATTCGCATTTTAGAAGACGACGGTCAGGCTGCTTATGCTGCTAACGAATTGAGTAAATTAGAAGCGCAGGATCGGGCAAAACTTTCACCACAAAATTTTGTGACAATCCGCACAGAGGTAAGTACCGATGCAGCTGGTAAAAAGGTAGTAGATCAGAAGTTCGTTTATAAAGCCGATGCTTATGGAAGGGCAGCGATCAAACACTTGGACGAAGCTGTACGAGCTAATATTAGTCGTACCCAGTCAAGGACTATAGGTGCTTTTATCCCTGGCACAGTTGATGATAATGGCGTAATAGAAGTCGATACTATTGGAGAAATGCAAGCGATTAAGGATTTTTGGGAAGCCAACAACGAACACGCCCGAGTGTTATATGCCAAAAAGCGCGGTTTTGCTAAACCACTTGAAGAGGCGGAAAAAATTGACGGTGTTACAGTTAGATTAAAAGGAGATACTGCTATTCTCAGAAATCCTGATGGGTCAACCCAAAGAAAAAGAGTTGCTCCTGAAACTATAGTCAACCCAAAGAAAAACAGGACTAAGTCAGTAAATGTAACTTCTTCTGAAGACGAGTCTGTTGCATCAAATGATTAAATTTATATTATATGTTGAGTCTTGTTGATGAAATAAAAAAGATTGTTCCACCGCAAGATCCAAATAGCTTTGGAGCTTTTTTGGATAAGGTCGTGGAATATTCCGAGGATTCGGAGTTCACAGAGGACAGAGGAAGTGCCAAAGAGTTTTATGATTACTTAGCAGATCTTACTAAGCAACATCTAAAACAACTGCAAGACCCGAATCTATCTAGAAAGCTAGATGACCTATTGCTCCAATTGAGGTGGCAGGCTTTAGCGGGTTTTGATAGAAAAACAAAAGAACAAGTCTTGAGTGATCGGGTCATTGACTCTATAAAAAACAGTATTGATATTATATCTAGCTTGAAGAATTATTTTGATATTCTTGAATTTGATATCGGTCCAGATAATAAAGGACGACAGATATTAACAGATTCCTTAACTCATAATCAAGAGATATTGAGTTCGCAGTCTATTACATTAAAATCAGGTGATATTGTCAGGGGACTCGTCAGTAATTGGTTAAGGGATTATATCAGCTATACTGATCCAAATGCACCGAGAGGAGCGAGTTATGAATTAACCCAATATTTGTATTCCAGTCCAAACGCTAAAAAATTAGTCGTCGCCGACCGCGAAATGTTGGCCCAGATAATTAATATTTATAATTACCTTAGATATCCGCAAAATGTTCCTAAAAAATTATTTTCTAGAAGTAGCCAGGGAACCGCGCCACTACCGCGTGAGGTTGTTAAGCCTGCCATCAGGTCAAATGTTGAGATAACTCCTCCACCAACCGCTCAACCAGTTGCTACAAAGCCGGTTGCGCAGCCCGTTGTGCCAGTCAAACCGATCGAAGAACCTGGTTATAAACCGGAAATGGCTAGTCATGAGCCTACGGCATTTGAAAAAAGGCTGGCGGAAGCTTCGGGTTCATCCGGTCAACATGGCGTGGATCTGCAAGTTTTGCGCAGGCAAATGGAGAAAACAGGGAGCAGGGAGCAGGGAACAGGGAGCAAGAGACAGATAACAGATAACAGAGAACAGATATCAGAGAACAGTAAACAGATAACAGATAACATAGTGCCAGTGGTTAAAGCGATCATACCCCCACTAGCCCCCGATCAGATCCCGCATCAAGTGCGGGATGGTTCTGCTAAAGCTGTTGCAGATGAGATCAAGCGAGAAGTAACAACCCCAGAATTACCCGCACATCTGCAAAGTCCACCTAAACTAAAGATTGAGGCACCGAAACCTGGATCTGTCCCGGAAAAAGATCGCCACCCGCCCGAACGTTCCGTTCAGGAACGGGCAGGCGCGACTGCCCAGATTAGTCCTTTGCCAGAAAAGCAGTCGCTCGCGATGGGGTTAGAAAAAAAGCCAGTTGCTGCGCCAAGACCAGTCTTTCAACCAAGAGTTAACGCGACGCCGCCGTTATTGTTTTCCTTGGACAAGATTCAGTCCATTGATGATCTGACTAAAATTGAGCTTGCGAATTTAAGACAAGGCCCGCCGTTGTCCCAGACCCAAATCATCAAGTCCAAAGTCATTGATCTTGTCAAAGCCAACGAAATTTTACCATACTATGTCATCAATGCATTTGAACAAAGTCCGCTGTATAAAGCATACCTCGATCATGGCCAAGCATTAGTTTCTGGTTTGGAGACTTATGACATGTCGCAAGCCGAGTTTGAAGCGATCGCGGATCTGAAGAATCAGTTGGGACAGCTGTAGGGAGGTTGGAGGTCGTAGTGAGTAGGTTTTAGGGAGAACCCATTGTGGTTCTTTTATATTTTCTTTGCTAAACTTGAATAATATTAATCGACCATTGCGAGGAGTCGTTCTATTTTTAGGAATTACTCTGGGCGGCAACGTGGCAATCTCTCTTGGGAGGGATCGCCACGTCGGCCCGTGGCCTCCTCGCGATGGGAAACAAAATGCTCAAGATTGTAATAGACACTAATGTTTTAATAGACGGGTCAAATGACTCCCACCACTATGCCAACCGGATCATTGATTTAGTGATCAGTGGCAATGTTCAAGCTTATGCGAACAAACGCACGCTTCGAGAAAATAAGTTTTTAGTTTTTCAAAAAATCACTGACCCCGGGTATCTAAAAAAACTGGAATACTTCTTTGATTTAGTGCAACCAGTTGAAAATACCAAGCGGATAAATGTCGTAGAGGATTCGGAAGACAATAAAATCTTGGAATCTGCGGTTGCCGCTCACGCAGACTTTCTGATTACTTCGGATCAACATTTACTAAAATTGAAAAAATATCAAGGTGTGAAAATTGTACGTCCGGAGGCATTTTGGCAGGAATGGGAAGAGGAAGGAGAAAGTGGCTGGTTAAAGTGGTTGAAAAATTTTATAATAAAAACCTAGCCCATTGCGAGGAGTCCCGATTTATCGGGACGACGTGGCAATCTCTCTTGTGAAGGATCGCCACCCGCCCGAACGTTCCGTTCAGGAACGGGCAGGCGCGACTGCCCAAGGTTAAGTTTAATATATAAAGCAGTCGCTCGCGATGGTTTTTGGGCTTTTTGATTACTTTACAACTTTGTGGTATAATATTCAAGTCTTGAAACATGAAGCATGCAGCTTGAAACAGAAAAAATAAGCCAAAAACAAACTTTCCATGAGCAGTTACGCGACAAGATGGACGAATTAGCTCATTTAGTTTATGCATGTTCTAGAAACTTTCCGCGAGAAGAGTTATTTGGACTTACTTCGCAGCTTCGGAGGGCGGCACTGTCGATTATTTTAAACTATATTGAGGGGTATGCTCGTATCAAAGACAAGGTGCATAAGAATTTCCTGGAAATTTCTTATGGTTCCCTAAAAGAAACTCAGTATCTATTAGAATTTTCAAACAGAGAAAAATATATATCCGAAGCCGATTATAAAAATACTAGTAAGTTAGCTGATGATATCGGTGCAATGCTTTGGGGCATACTTCGCAAGTTTTAAGTTTCAAGATCTAAGTTTCAAGATCACCATGCAATACGCGCTGCCACAATTTACGGATGTTGAAGACAAGTTAATCGGCCCGTTAACGCTGAAGCAGTTTTTATTCCTGTTTGCAACCGGTCTGGTTATTTTGTTTTTCTACTCTTTGCTTAAATTTTCTATCTTCTTCTTTTTCTTTTCCCTGCCAGTCCTCGCAGTTGGCGTGGGATTATCTTTCGGCGCGTTGAACGGCCGGCCACTATATGCTTATATCGGGACGTTTATTAATTACGCGACCCGCCCGCAAGTCAGGGTTTTTAAACGGGAAGAGCCCAACGTTTCCACAAGTGTAAAAAAAGCCGAACCTGCTGTGGTTCAAACCGCGACGTCAGCGCAAACCGAGAGCCGACTGAAAAAATTGGCATATATTTTAGATCAAAGACCCAAAGATTTAGATAATGGCTAAAAAGGAAATGCAGTCAAACATGTCAGGGTCTAAACCCACTGCTTCCACACAGCAGTATTTGGATATTGCCGAAATTAAGCAGGGGACGATCGTCATGCGCGACGGATCTTTGCGCGCTGTTCTGGTCGTTTCATCCACGAATTTTTCTCTCAAAAGCGCGGATGAACAAAACGCGTTGATTTCGGCTTACCAGAGTTTTCTGAATGCTTTGGAATTCCCAATTCAAATTCTCTTGCAGTCACGCAAGTTGGATATTAATTCTTACTTAGATCGGTTGCGCGCGATTCAACAACAACAGACCAATGAACTCCTTCGGATGCAGACGCAAGAATATATTGAGTACATTGGCAAGTTAATTGAGTTTGCTTCCATTATGAATAAAACTTTTTATGTTATCGTGCCTTTGTCCAGCGGGGCTGCTAAACAAGGATTTCTTTCAGGACTTTCCAATTTATTTAATCCCGCTACCCAAATTTCCGGAAAAGATAAAGAGTTTGATCGCGCGCGGGAAGATTTATATAAGCGAGTTTCCCAAGTTTCTTTATCTTTGGGTTCCATGGGACTTAAAACCCTGCTTCTGACCACGGAAGAACTTTTGGAACTCATGTATAATAGTTATAATTTGAACACTGCGACGCCGATTAAAATTAAAAATATTGAAGACTTAGATCTGGCAAAATAATGGCGAATAAACAAGAAGATCCAAACCGAGCGCTGCAGCACGAACTGGTGCAGAAAGAACGTGAGTATAAGCAAGGATTAAATACTTTGCGGGATTTGATCGCACCTTCGGCTTTTCGAGTTAATCAAAACTACGTGGAAGTTTCGGGTAAACTGGCACGGTCATTTTTCATCTTGTCTTACCCGAGATTTGTCTCCACCGACTGGCTTTCGCCAATCATTAATCTCGACGCGCCCATGGACATGGCGATGTATATTTATCCTATGGAAACAGCGGAGATCATGAAGAAGTTGAAAAACAAAGTCGGGCAATTGGAATCCAGCATGCGCATGGGACAGGAGAAGGGTAACGTGCGTGATCCCATGATGGAGACAGCATTTCAGGATACGGAAGCGCTCCGCAATCGCTTACAGCAAGGGACAGAAAGATATTTCCGTTTTTCAATTTATTTTACGATTTATGCGAATGATAATAAAGAACTGGATCAATACGCCGCAACGCTGGAATCAATTTTGGGATCGAAACTTATTATTGCTAAACCGGCCGTGCTGCAAATGGAACAAGGTTTTAATTCCACCCTGCCTTTAGGTAACGACGAGCTGGCGATCGCGACTAATATGAACACCGAACCGTTGTCTACGACGTTTCCTTTCGTGTCGTCCGAGCTAACGAGCAATGACGGGATTCTTTATGGCATTAATCGGCACAACAATAGTTTAATCTTGTTTGATCGGTTTGAGATGGAAAATGCCAATTCCGTGGTGTTTGCCAAATCCGGTTCCGGGAAAAGTTATGCCGTGAAATTGGAAATTATCCGGTCCATGATGTTGGGGACAGATGTGATCGTGATTGATCCGGAGAACGAGTACAAACATTTATCCGAAGCGGTTGGTGGATCGTTCTTGAATATTTCGTTGAATTCCGAATCCCGAGTGAATCCTTTTGATTTGCCGCGCGGGATTGAAGGTGAGACCAATGAAGATATTTTACGCTCGTCGGTTGTAAATTTGCTGGGGCTTATGAATTTAATGCTTGGTAAACTGGATCCGACCGAAGAATCTATCATGGATCGCGCAATCTGGGAAACCTACGCGAAAAAAGATATTACAGCCAATGCGGATTTTTCCAATATTGAGCCGCCGATTATGCAGGATCTGGTGGATATTTTGGGAGGCCTGGTGGGTGGCGAAAGCCTGGCCCAACGATTAACCAAATATACCCAAGGGACTTTTTCCGGGATTTTTAACCAGTCGAGTAATCTGAATTTGAACAATCAGCTGGTGGTCTTTTCCATCCGAGATTTGGAAGATTCCCTTCGACCAATCGCGATTTATGTGATTTTAAATTATATTTGGAACGTGGTGCGAGCCACGCTCAAAAAGCGGATTTTGGTGATTGATGAAGCCTGGTGGATGATGCAGCACGACGATTCAGCCAAGTTCTTGTTCGGCATTGCCAAACGCGCCAGAAAATATTATTTGGGGGTCACCACCATCACGCAGGATGTCTCGGATTTTTTGCAGAGCTCCTATGGCAAGCCGATTGTCACCAACTCTTCCATTCAGCTGCTCTTAAAACAAAGCCCGGCCGCGATTGATCTCATCACCCAAACTTTTTTCCTCACCGAAGGGGAGAAATA
>MFEJ01000010.1 GCA_001779915.1 Candidatus Doudnabacteria bacterium RIFCSPHIGHO2_01_FULL_45_18
CACCGCTTCTGATGCTTACCGCCAGGATCACGCTATCAACTTAACCGGACTGACCATGGGCACCGAATATTTCTATCAGATCAAGGCCATAGACAAAGCCGGCAATATGGCAACCTCGGACATCCAAACTTTCACCACCCAATTCTTCACGGAATCATCTATTTCCATAGATGACGCGGAAGCGTTCCAACGAGAAATCGAAGCGGCGATTGAATCCGCGCTGCCAAGCTTGGTCCCGCCGTTTATCGAAAAACCCCAAGCCACGCTCATCACTGATTCCAGCGCCCTGATTACTTGGCGGACGAATGTGAAAACTTTCTCGGTGGTCAACTTTGCTTCTGAAGAAGAGTATGACCAGACCAAAGAAAATCCGTACTCCAATGAAATTTCAGACGTCCTGCAAAAAGTTGCGGATCATGCGTTGCTTTTGGAAAACTTAAATCCCAACACCCGCTATCATTTCCGCGCCAAATCTTTCAATCTGCCACAACTCATTGGCCAAAGCGCTGATCTAACCTTTGTCACCAAGGCTTTGGATATTCGCGCCCAAATCCTGGATGTGGGCAACGACTCCTTCCGTGTCGTCTGGCGAACCAACGATCCGACAAGTTCATTTGTGGAGTACCGAAATACGAGAACCGGCGAGCTTAGTCAAAAATCCGTACAAGGCCAAAGCACCTATCACGAAATTTTGGTTGACGGCTTAACTCCGGCAACCACTTATGAAGTCTCGGTGTTTGGGTTTAATGACAAAGGCAATCGGGTCCAGACCACAACCGCGGTCCGAGTCACCACCAGCCAGGACATCGCGCCCCCACAAATATTATCGCTGAAAATTGACACAGCGGTGGTTCCTGGAGTCAATGACCGAACCCAAACCATCATTAGCTGGAAGACGGATGAACCTTCCACCTCCACCGTTTACTACGAAGAAGGCACTGGAGCCGGCGCAGCAGACAGTCAAAAAGAACTGACTAACAAAGTGGAAATTACCAATAGCTACGTCCTTGACCATGCGGTCGTCCTGTCAGTCCTAAAACCCGGCGGCCTGTATCGAATCCAAGTCGGCTCCACTGATCTTGCTGGCAATAACACTATTTTACCGATCAAGACCATCGTGGTCCCGAGGCAAACCGAATCCATCCTGGATGTGATCTTTAAGAACTTTGAAGATACCTTCAAATTCTTAAGACAAGTAGGGAGATAAACGCAAAGCACCTAACGCGAGGATCGTTGCTTTGAAAAGAATTGCGAGTGGCTTCCCAATGCCACGAGCACTTAGTCCCGTCGATCGGGACGTCTTTGAAAAGCAACATCCGAGCGTCTGAATTATACGCTCGGGGTCCTGCCACGATTTTTACCCCGTCAGTGCTCACTAATGTTGCGCGCTGTCGAGGTCCCCCCGCCCGAACGTACCGTTCGGTACGGGCGGGCAAAATCGTGTCACCCCTCGCGCAACTTAAGTTTCCCTGACAAATCAGGGATTTTTTGTTATAATAAATTTAAGCATGGAGACTGAAATAAAGAAACAAAAACTGCTGTTGGTGGATGATAACGAGCTGACTCGGATTTACTTTCGGGAGGTATTTTGGCTGCATGGCTTGGAATACAAGTATGATTTAACCATGGCGGAAAATTTAGAGCAAGCTCACGAACTCATCACCAATCCGCATACGCGGCCGGAAATCATATTCTTAGGCTTGGTCATGCCGATTCGGATCGGACAACAAACCGTGACCACACCCGAAGCCGGATTTAATCTGCTTCGGCGAATCAAAACCGACCCGGAACTTAAAGATATCCAAGTCATAATTTTTTCGGCTTTTGATAATCTGGAATATAAAGAAAAAGCCAAAAGCTTGGGGGCGGACGCCTATCTCGTCAAAGGTCAAAACATGCCGCAGGATATTTTGCAGTTTGTCCAAAATATCCTAGAAAAAAACACCTATGCCCAGTAATACAACTTCCCGCGTGTTCTTTTATATCTATATTCTTCGGAGTTTAACCGACGGTAAGAACTACATTGGGTATACGAATAATTTAAAAAGGCGAATAAAAGAACACGAACATGGGTTAAGTTTTTCAACCAAGTTCAGGTTACCCTTTAAGCTTATCTATTTTGAAGGCTGTTTATCAGAGCAAGATGCCAAACGCCGAGAGCAATATTTAAAAACAACACAAGGCCGAAGATTTACCGGATTAAGATTATTAGAGTACCAACGCCAATCGGCGTTTGGCACGGGAAGTTGATATACTGGGATGGCTGACAACATGCCGCCGATCATTAAAATGGAGGATGTAAATTTCTGGTATAACTTGGGCAAGCCCTACGAACTGCAAGCCTTAAAAAACGTCAATGTGGAAATCAAACGCGGCGAATACGTGGCGTTTTTTGGGCCCTCCGGCAGCGGCAAAACCAGCATCTTGTATCTGATTGCCGGCATTGAACCTTCCCAAAAAGGCCGGATCATGATTAACGGGCGTGACATCGGCAAATTTAATAAAAAAGAACTGGCAGTGTATCGCCAAATCGGCGTCGGGATTATTTTCCAACAGTTCAACCTAATTCCAACTCTAAGTGTCTTAAACAACGTGGCCTTGCCCATGACTTTCTTAGGAATTGACATCAAAACGCGGGAAAAAGAGGCCATGAAGCTTTTGGAACGGTTAAGCATCGCGGATCTCGCGCCTAGATTGCCTCACGAACTCTCGGGCGGACAGCAGCAGCGCGTGGGCATTGCCCGGGCCCTGGCGAACAACCCGCCGATTATCATTGCGGATGAACCCTTGGGCAACCTGGATTCCGAAAATTCCAAGAAAGTCTTGGCCTTCTTAAAAGAACTCAATGAAAAAGATAATCGCACGATCGTCATGGTCACGCATGAGGCCTGGAGCTTAAAAGACGTGCGCCGAATTTTCTATCTACGGGACGGGGGGGTCACCAAAACCGAGGAAACCACTCCCCAAACCGTCAAGGAATCAGTCAGTAAGGAATTGTTCGGCTACATGGGCAAGCAAATGACCCCGATTGAAAATTTATCCGTGGCCGTCTCGCACCTGATCATGCGCGGGTTTTCCGCCGAAGAAGCTTCCCGCTTCCAGTTTTATCTGGCCCAAAGACTAAATCAGCGCATCGGGGTCTATGAATTCAAAGCCATCTTAGATAAACCTTTCAGTCAAGGCGGGATCGGACTTTGGAAACAAAAGGCCACGAAAGTCAGCCAGCAGGTGGAAGATATTATCAGTCAGCGCAAACAGATTGACGATATTTTCCAAGAACTGCAGACCAATCCGGAAGCGCCGCTTGCAAGCGAAGTCATCAATGTCCGGCAGTGGCTTTTGAAAGATTACCGCGGGGAAGTGAATGAACTCCAGGCCATGCGCATGGATGAACTCTTAAACGAACGGATGCGTAACATCATCACCCCGGAAAATTTTGCGAAAGCTTTAAGCCTGCCCAAAAGCCAATTTGGAGTCGGGCTAGCCATCCACACCGGCCAAGCCATGACGGAAAAACTGGATTTAGCCTTAGAACAACAATCGCTGCCGAAAGAATAAACTATGGCCAGTCCCATCAACCAACAGCACAACTTAGGATTCGCGGATTTAATCCGCCTCTCCACCCGGATCTTTACAGTCAAACCAACCCGTACGCTCCTCACCATCCTTGGCACCTCCATCGGGATCGCAACCGTGGTTTTCCTCATTTCTCTGGGTTATGGCTTGCAATATATCTTGCTTGGTAAACTGATCACGACCCAGGATTCGTTAATTACACTACAAGCGAGTTTCCCTAATGAAGCGAATATTATTTTAACTACCGAGCAGATTGATAAAATTCGCTTACTTGCGGATGTGGGAGAAGCCGTCCCTTTGGCCGAATTTGACGGCGAAGTCAAAGTCGCGACCAGTACCGGCTTAACTTTGATTCGGATTGTGGCTCCGGAATATTTTCGTTTATCCGGAACACTCACGAACTTAGGCAAACCATTTTCCAACGAAACCCCGGGCGTGGTTTTGACTTCCCAAGCGCTTAAAATTTTAGGATTGCCGCCAGATGTAACAAGTCTGACTAAAACCGTGGAAATCACGGTTTACTACACTAAGCCAGATGGTACAGTAGACATTGTCCAGACCACGACCCAGCCAGCTATTGTCGGCATTATCGTGGATGAGGCCGAACCGCCCATTGCCTTTATCTCGCCAAGTATCGTATCAATCCCACCACCGATCTATAAAGAAGTTTACGTGAAAGCCAAGGATTTAACCGGCGTGGAAAGATTGCGCGATGTGCTGATTGCGGAGGGGATGCTGATTTCCGCCCGCATTGACCTGGTGAATCAAGCGCAAAAAATTCTGAATATCATCACCATAGTCTTGGGTGTATTTGGTGTCGCGGCCTTAACCGTATCCGCGGTTGGCATGTTTAACACCATGATCGTTTCGTTCTTGGAACGAACTTACGAAGTCGGCGTTATGAAATCTTTGGGCGCTATGGACTCGGATGTCCGAAACTTATTCTTGATGGAATCTATGATCATGGGCATGGCCGGGGGGGTGGCTGGGATTGCCATGGGCATGGGTGGGGGAGCCATCGTCAACTTTGGTATAAATATTTTAGCTAAACGCTTAGGCGGCGAGCCTGTGGATTTATTCTTCACCCCGACCTGGTTTATCTTATTGGTTTTAGGATCAAGCTCCATCATTGGTTTGCTGGCAGGGTTTTGGCCAGCCCGGCGCGCCTCCGGTCTTTCCCCCAAAGAAGCGTTCTTACGAAAATAATCATACAAGAAAAAACCCGACTTATAGTCGGGTTTTTTCTTTTGGAGCGGGTAGCGGGAATCGAACCCGCATCTCTGCCTTGGCAAGGCAATGTTCTACCACTGAACCATACCCGCTCGTCTGAATTTTTCTGGTGCCGGGCCCCAGAGTCGAACTGGGCACGCCTGCCTCTTCAGGGCAGCGCTCTACCGATGAGCTAGCCCGGCACGTCGCAACTGATCGCACCTCCGCAAATCGCTACTTTTGAAAAATCCCTACAGCGATTGTGCTACGGTCGATCGTTGCTCCTTTCAAAATCAAAGCGCATTTCCTAACCGATTTATTCGCTTTGATTTTGTAAAACGAGATAAACTATACCCATTATAACAAATTTTTCATGGTGGACGGTGTAGGGATTGAACCTACGACCTCCTCGGCTTGCCCCGCACCAGTTATATTCTAACTCTATTTCTGGTGGGTGATGTAGGGATTGAACCTACGACCTACTGCGTGTAAAGCAGTCGCTCTACCACTGAGCTAATCACCCGCAAACTGGTGCGGGGTGAATAAACGAGGCGCTCTAACCAACTGAGCTAACCGTCCATGGTGCGCGGGAGAGGAGTCGAACCTCCATGACCTTGCGGTCGCTACCACCTCAAGGTAGTGCGTCTGCCATTTCGCCACTCGCGCATGTGAAAATCCTATCAATTATAGGCCAAATTAGCCCATAGGTCAATTCTACCATACTTCAGATTACCCCTTGACAAAATGCCCGTTTTGTGCTATCATTGATAGTTGCGTGCCCCGCCCTGGTCTAGCATCAGGCGGGGTTAGGCAACATAGGCCTAAAAACCTATGTTCCCCGCAACAGTTCTTTATAAGCTAATAAACCTAGCACCAACCCTGGTGCTGGGTAAAGGTCACAACTTAACCTTCTTGTTTCAACTTCAGGAAAGGAAGAAACATTAAGGCTTAGGATCATTCAATGACAAAGCGTTTTGTCGTCGGAATGCTGATTGCAATTGTCGTACCCCTGGTACTTCCAACCCCGGCATCAGCCCACCTGTCCGCCGAAGCCTTGGCGAAGGCGGAAATACAAAACAAAACGACTCTCGTCTTTGAAATAAAAAATGTCGAAAATTTTCTCAATTCGCTGGATGACTCTGATGAGCAAGCAGTCGAGGAAGTGGCGATAGACCCCCAACTGATGGGACCACCCAAACCAAAAAACTATGTGCCACCCAAGGTTAAACTAGAAAATCAGGTCTATATGCATGAACCGGAGATTCGAGCATATCTTTGTCCGAAAATGGGACAAAAAAATTGTGAAGTCTTCATCGCGATTCTCAAAGCGGAAAACGGCACTCATGAATGTACCCGCGATAATCGTGGCTTAAACCGCAACGGCTCCCTGGATGTCGGGTTAGCCCAGATCAACTGGAACCCGCGATTGAATCCGCCTTATACCGTGGAGCAGCTCCGGGATTGTCAATTCAATCTGGACATCGCGTTACTCAAATACGAACGACGCGGATTCCAACCCTGGTATGCTTACACCAAAGGCGCCTACAAGAAATTCTTACCCGCCTCCGCTAAAATATAAAGCTACGGCGGGTCCGCCGAAGCCATGGCGAAGGCTGGAAAACCAACTGTCGCAATTAATTAAACTAATAAACCAAAGCCCCTCACAAAGAGGGGCTTTTAAAAAATCTTTTTGGTGTGGCTTTACAATGCCGCTCGAACCCATTTTAGCAAAAATTTCTGAAATAGAATAGGAACGCCGCGCTACGCGCGGCACAATTGCTCTAAAAAGGAATTAAAACTGAATTGCCGCCAGCAGAGCCGCCGCCCCTTTTGCCCGCCTCGCCTTCGCGAGAGCGAGGCTGGGCCGCCGCCGGATTTCGTATTTTGCAAAAGCAAAAGACAATGATAATCTTTTGCTTTGCAAAATGCGCCGCCCCCAAGCCGCTCAGAAACTAAAAGGGAGTTGTGCTTGCCCACCCTCCTGCCGTGCGCAGGCAATTATCTTTTAAACTCCTCTTCTACTAGCATTGCTTGATTAAGCCAATTATGCAATAATTAAAATACTTGTTTTAATAAATTCTAATTCTATGGATCAAAATAATTTATCTAATAATGACGGTAATAAAATTCAAAGCCACCCTGCGACGCAGAATGCTCCGGAAAAATCAAAAAAAGTTTGGTATATTTTAGTGTCTACGATTTTACTAATTATAGCCGCTTCTGTTGTTGCCGGCTATTATTTCATTAAACCCGAATCGACAAATATTACGCAAAATGATAGTCAAACTCAAACAACCTATGATCAGGAAATTGCACCAAAAGCGGGTAATGCTTTATATAAAGATATGGATAGGGCTTTAGCATTTGAATATCTAAAGGATTTATTCTTAACTGATAAAAGTGCAGGTAAAACTCGTTGGCCAGTGATTACTTTCGAAAAACCAGATTTAAATGTTAACTTTTCTCAAGGAAGTAGTGTTACTTTACCTCTTGATACTAATAGTTGCCCGATTGATTGTATTGCATTCTCCGCATTTTTGGCCGATAGCAATTCGTACACTACCGGTGGCTATAAAGAGATCGTCGGTGGGCAAGGAAGCTTCCCAAAATTTATATCGCCAGCTTATATTTATCAAGACGAGACTGGAAGCAAGACTTTTAAACTTAATGGTTTGAACGCAACACATTTTTATGCCGCTGGTGATATAGGTGAAACTATAGAGGACAGGGTCTATGTTACCGACAGTAAAGTTCCAAGCCGAATAATTTACATTGTCTACAGAGAACACGTCAAAAGCAAACAACGTCTGGATAGTAAAGCACTATCAGGTTCAATGATTAAAAATTTATTTGATAGTCAAAAGTATGCGACTTATCAAGCATTACTTTCTAGCATTAAAACCTTACCAGTCGATTTAAATCAGTTAGCGGTAGCTTCAAGCGAAGAACTAGGAATTTCTTTCAAATACCCAAAATACTGGGGTGATTTTCAGGCTCAATCATACACAGGAGCCTTAGAGAGTCCCGGTTTACAAGGAATAAATTTATCGTTCAGTAGTCCGCTATATGCAGGCCAAGACCCATCAGGGATAAGGCTCGAAGCACATAATAAAAATTCTGCTGCTTACGTATATGAAGGCCCTGCCCAAGTGTGGCAGTATTACGGTCAGTCACTTGATGTTGCTTGCCAGAATAAAGCATATCTTGACCCATCAAACGAGAATCAAGTTAAAATAAACGAATGTAAGCTACAAACCTTGCCCAACAGTTTCAAACTGGTACAATTCAAGGGCTCTTTGATATATGCTCCGGGTCTTGGCGATGACCCGAATGTAGGGAAAACAACATATTTCAAAGGAGCAATATTGCAGACTAAATCACAAAAAGAACCTGGAATGACGATCCGTTTTGAAAGTATGAATTCTAATTTTTCAGATATGGAACAAGTATTCGATAAAATAATCAACTCTCTGGCATATATAAAATAGTTTAGCTTGCGGCGCGCGCCAGTTTTTTGGGTTATGCTTTGGTTAACTGGCACGAAATCCGGCGGCGGCCCAGCCTCGCTCTCGCGAAGGCGAGGCGGGCAAAAGGGGCGGCGGCTCTGCTGGCGGCAATTCAGTTTTAATTCCTTTTTAGAGCAATTGTGCCGCGCGTAGCGCCGCCCAAGAGATGGCTTCCAAAAAGTCGTTTAGTTTTCTTTTGGTGCCCGGGGAGAGATTCGAACTCTCAAGCCCTTACGAGCACAGCATTTTAAGTGCTGCGTGTATACCGTTCCACCACCCGGGCATATATTTATATCTTTTTCTTTTTTCTATTACGACCCCTGTGGGTTGGCTGTAAGCTATGGCAGTTCGGACATAAAATTCTTAAATTTTCTAAACGGTTATCTTTTCTATCTCCATTAATATGGTCTAGTTCTAAAGGGAGCCGACCTTCAGAAGTTTTTTTAGCCCAACCGCATTGTTCACACTCTTGTTGCTTCATGCCAAGATAGAACAAACGGTTCTTTAATTTATAACTTTGATAAGAGCTATCTTTGACTAAAACTTTTTCTAATGGGATTTGTGGATTTTTCAATCCTTTCATCCCTTTATTCCAGGCCTTCCCTTTAAAATGAGACGTACTGACCTTTAATGCTTTCAAATAACTCTGAACCTGAACATAATTACCGCCGGCGGGGATTAGTCCAATCTTGAAAAGAACCTGTCTAATACTAGAAGATTCCTTCGCTGCCAATCTTAACTGCTCGTTTGTCCATTTTCTTTTTCTGCCATTGCTCATGCTTAAATTCTATCAAACGGTACAGGACCATGCAAACAAGCACAAACTGCGTATACCACTATTTTCTGGAGGCGTCAACCGGAGTTGAACCGGTGTAAAAGGTTTTGCAGACCTCTGCCTAACCGCTCGGCCATGACGCCACGTCGCAGTTGGTCGATGCTTCGTCTCGATAAAAATCGGGACTACGCTCGGCACACTGCTCCTCTCAATTTCAAATGCATACTTATGCT
>MFEJ01000011.1 GCA_001779915.1 Candidatus Doudnabacteria bacterium RIFCSPHIGHO2_01_FULL_45_18
CAATCAAGACTTTGAAATTTTGTCCTTCGCCAATCAATTCCATGCGGCCAGGAATATTGGCAATTTTTTCCAGTGCGGCTTTCGAAACATTCAGATCGATGCCAAAAGCCTTAGCCACCGCAATCGCAGCCAAGGCGTTATAGAAATCAAACAGCCCTTTGAGTTGCAAATTGAAATTCGTGCCTTGGACCGTAAAACTAATCCCCCGTTCATTGGCTGTCAGGTTTTCACCGCGAACATCCGCAATCGCATTTTTACCAAAGCAGATGATCTTATCCGTGCGGTAATTTTTAAATTCATCCACGTAAGTATCATCCAGGTTTGCCACGATTGTCTTGGGAATTTTTTTACCCGCAATAATTTTTGGCGGCAAGCTTTCCAGATGTCGAAAATATGTCAGCTTGGCCTGTTTGTAATTTTCAAATCCCCCATGCGCTTCCAGATGTTCGGGTGTCAGATTCGTAAACACCATGGCATCATAACGAATGCCGATGTGACGATATTGCAGGATTCCTTCGGATGACGATTCAATGATGGCATATTGGCAACCCGATTTGACAGCTTCCGAGAGCATTTTTTGCAGGAAAAATCGGCCAGGCATGGTCATTTTCTCATCATTTAGCCATTCTTTGTTCCCGATTTTGAAATTCACAGTTGAGGTCAAGGCAACCTTATGACCGGCTTGTTCTAAAATCTTACCGACCAGGTTCACTGTGGTTGATTTACCGTTAGTGCCGGTGACGCCGATGATGATGATTTTTTTTGATGGTTGGCCAAAAATCCAATCAGCCAGAATAGCCAGGCTTAAATGATAGAAATTAAGTAAAAATTTTGGGACAAATTGTTTAATCAGTTTTTTGATCGTCATGTAAATTTGGTGCTGCCGCGATTAATCCAAGCACAACTGCAAACATCAGTCTCCCCTGCTGGATGGTCACCAGATAATGGTCGAACTGGCCGAGGATCAGAAACAGCAGGCCGATGGTCACCAGGGTAAACGAGATCGGATTTCGTAACACATTGCCGAGCTTGGAAAACACTTCCAGCAGTATCATAATGAACAATCCCAAACCGAGCAAGCCTAGTTCGGAAGCGATAAAAATAAAAATATTATGCGCTGGTTGATGCTGCCAAGGTTCAAGTTGGTAAAGATCGTTTATCGTATTGACATAATTCCCCACGCCCACGCCAAGCATCGGATATTTTTTTATGAAATTTAATCCCAAGTCATTGAAAAAATACCGATCAGTCAGACTGGTACTCCTGCCTTCGGTTGCGCGCGCTTTAAAATTATTTCCATAAAATATCCCAATCGTCAAAAATACAAGAATCATTACAAACACAATTGTCCCCGCCTTCTTCCGATTATGAAACCAATTGTAAATAATAAAACTGCCACAAGCGACGATTGCCGCAATCCATGCGAGCCTCGAAAATGTGACGAAGATTCCCATCAAAATTATGAACAATCCGGTTTCAACGAAAAGATGCTGGGCTAAGGATTTTTTTTGGGATAACAAATATAAACCAAAAATTAAGCCCAAGACCAGAAATGCTGCCAGGACATTTGGGTGCGGCATGGTTCCATAAGCCCGAATCACCTTTCCACTAATGGTTTCAATCGTGGCCAGGCCGGAAGTTCCCAGCGGTGCGATATACTCACCAAGCCAAGTCAGCCCTACCAGATGTTGCACGTGAAACTGAATTAATCCCAAACCCGCCTGGAACAATGCAGATAGATAAATTATCCATGCCGCTAGGTTAAAGTCTTGAAGCTTTCTAAAGGTAAGTTGTACATATATAAGAATCAGAAAGAACTCTAGCCATTTGATGGTCTGGTAAACGCCCAGAGATAACTGTTTCACATGAAACAAAGAAACCAGAGCAATTCCTAAGAAACCCAAGATTAGGAGAAAGAGGCGATTTTGGCGGAGTTTCGACCAATCTGGCCGATTAAAGATCAGCCAAGCCGTGAAACATGTCAAAAACAGAATATCAGTAAAATAGAGGAAAAAGGCTAAATGGTAGTCAAAATACCAGTCAATATAGGCTATTTCTGGATTAAACAGGATTCTGGTCTGGATTGGCAAAAAAGCCAGAAATATGAAGAATATGAGTCTGTCTATAGCTATCATCCTAAATTTCTCTATAAGTTTCACATGGAACATAATTTATTGGTCAAGTTAGTAATTAAGTAAAAAGGCATATTTTCATGATATATCAGATTTTGAATCTCATATGAAACAAGTGAAACATATTGTTTTGAATTAAAATTAAGCAGGCAATACATTTGAATAATTAGCAAATGTGTTTCACATGGAACAAAATTATATCAGACTATAATATTGACAAATATACAAATTTATATTCTAATCAAATCAAGTTTCAGTCATTTAGTCAAAAATGTGAAATATAAGCTATGAAACAGTCCGTGAAACATCATACTTGCAAAATTTAGCTGTTTATTTTCTAATGAATACAATACCCCTATATTTTCTAGTATATGCAGATTATAAATCTCATATGAAACATGTGAAACATATCCAGAGCCAGACCCAGTCAAGGGTATATTATTAGAACACGAATTCCTAGATTTATCAATTGTTTCTAAAACTGTCCAATACTTAACTACATAGTAAATTTGTAGATGTGGCAAATTTATGTTGTAGTGCGTATTTTTTTACCACCAGTTAGATTTTTGGTCAGGGATGAAACAAACATGAAACAAACGGCACGCAAATCTTGGTTTAATGAGGTTTTTGGCGATTTCCCATACAAATTAGATTCCAAATCTTACATGAAACCTGTGAAACATTTTGTAGACCTTGAAATCTAGGAAGCTTTATGTTCTAATTATGAATTTGATCTTTTTGAGATTCTATGATGAAACTTTTTTGGTGGAACTTTGACAAACTATCTAAAGTATAGGGTTATTTTGGGTTTTACGCATTTGTTGCATATGGTCTAATCAAGCCTTCTGTAGTTTGATCGGTATTGTTAGATGTTCCACCCTTGAAACAATAGGGGATTACGTGATAGACTGAATTACTTCTGAAACATTCGAAAGGGGGAATGAAACGTGCAGAAGATTATGGAGAAGAACACCCTGATTGTTCAGGGGAACTTGCTCCTCAAGGGGTCGTCGGACGCGGCCATCACAATTGATGAGTGGTTTGACCTGTATGTGATGGTTGGGGCAGATCTGGAGGGGGCTCAGGCCCGAAAGGTCGTGGATATAGCCTTTAGGCTGATCCAGAAGCAACTCGAGAAGAAGCAACCGGAGCCTACCAACGCGGCCAACATTTGAGGAGCGCCGATGCACGCCTACGCACTGTGACGCCAGTGTTGTGTCAGTCCCACCGAAGTTAAATATTGCGCAAGCAAAAAATATACTTCAGCACTGACACACCTGGCGTTTCGTCACGTCTGCGTCGCAATTGCTAGACACGTCGCAGTTTTGTTTCACAAAACATGCTACGGTCTATGCATTGCTCCTTTCAAAATCAAAGTGCATATTTGGTTCTTAGCTTCACTTTGATTTTGTTTAATAACACTTTATAATTTAGATATTATTTTCGGGGTGGAGTATGACGGTAGTACGCACGATTCGGGTTCGTGTAGACTGGGTTCAATTCCCAGCACCCCGACCAGTGAAACAATATGAAACGATAGTTATGAAAAAGGGATTTGAAAAATATAAAAACCGCCTACTGTAGGCGGTTTTTAATTATCGGATGATGTACCACAGACAGGGGAGAACGAACGCGATTTGGGTGGCTGTTCCTAAGGGCCAGTTATCTGGCATGGGAAATTTGAATTGCCAAAGATTGTGTATGCCTAAATGAAGCGCATGGAATTGTTTCAAGCCGGGAAATTGGCGGATCTGAATACTCCAGAGCGGAAAATTATCCAGCAAATCTGGTAAATAGCCGCCCAGCGTGCCCCAGGCAAACGGCGCAAAGAAGTAAAAATCAAAATATCTTTGCCACAAAAAGAGAGTTAAGAGGAATGCCACAAGCGAATCGGTAATTGCCCAGATATAAAGTTTCTTGTTCCAGATTGGCTGATCTACATAGCCATCTTTAAATTCCATTCGGAATGGCGTATCCAAATGAGGGATGGCATCACAAATCAAATGCGAAGCAATCCCTGCAGCCAAAGCAACCGCGGGGTTTTGGGTCACGGTTCCAACCGCAATACCTACAGCCCCACCGATTATGACATGTGAAGTGGCGATCATGAGATAAGTATATCATTGGTATAATCCGCCTGCGCTTAAAGCTTCGGCGGATTGCCACGATTAGATTATTAATTATTGTGGGCAAAAAGAAACCGCAGCGACGTGGAACATTGGTGATGTTCACACGTGCTGCGGCGGTGCTCATGCGGTGAGCGTTTTCGGCGGGAAGAACCTGATCCAGTTGCCCGGGATCATTTGCTGTGCGCTTGCCGACAGGTGTGGCTTGATCGCAAAGATGACGTGACGCACGCCCCAGATGTGTGTCACTACATGCGCCACGCGACCCATGAGTTCTCGGACTTTCCACGCTTGGAAGTTTCGAGTCCAGGGTTGGATAGAGGATTGATCCCAAACCCAGAGCTCATGGCGGGTAGATTCCCTTGCAGAAATTGGTTCTACTACGGGATTGAGCCCCAAACTCCAGATGATCGGCACGGCACGGACGGTCATGGCGGGGTGCGCGATTTCGAGAGGCCGACAGAGTATGCGGCTTCGCATTCGCTCTTTGCTTAGGACTTTGACGTGCCAGGTGGCAAAGTACCCTTCCTTCGGCGGCCACAGACAGTCAATCAGATCCCGGTTTGACACGTACCAGTTTGGATCCATCTGGTAAATGGCAAACACTACTTCCCACTGCGCGATGATCGGGATGTTGTACTTGTATGCCCGCTGCATGGCGTATTTGGCCAACGCCCGGTTGGAAGCTCCGGGTTCGAACGCGCGTTGAGCCAAAAGGTTGAAGGCGTCAAGATCTGACAGACGAACTTCCGTCCGTAGATCCCAGAGTACTCGTCCCAGTTCAGCGTCGGTGTAGTTGTTCCGTCCGAACGCTTGAACGAAAATGCAGTCTGCTTCTTCCAACTCGCCGATCTTGGGCACTGCGGCCCAGAAAGGTAAAAGATAGAAGAACCAGAGCTTGCAGATTGTCCAAAAGCTAGGTGTTAGTTTCATTCCTCCTCCTTATGTAGTTGTCGAGAACGATCACAAATTGTGACCCACAACTATAGCAGATGGAGAGGGGTTTGTCCAGTATTTACAGGTTAGATGAATTTCAGTAAAATAAAGTGCAGGTTCGGTAAGAATTGAGCCCTCGTAGCTCAATGGATACCTGCCCGACCGAACGACAATAAAGCTTTTCAATCGGTCGTTCGGGCGGGGGAGCAGGCAAAGCAATATAACCTTTCGTAGCTCAATGGATAGAGCAATCCCGTCCTAAGGGAGAGATGGGGGTTCGACTCCCTCCGAGAGGACCAAAAATTTATGGGCCCTTAGCTCATTTGGTAGAGCGCTTCCATGGCATGGAAGAGGTGACCGGTTCGAGCCCGGTAGGGTCCACCACTGCTTCGCTCCTAACGGAGCTTCGCAGTGCAAGCAACTAAGGTTGCACGTATTGGGAGCGAAGCAGTGTACTCCGAAGCTTGCTTGTGCTTCGTAGCTATAGCGCAGAAGCAAGCGAAGGAGTACAAAAAACTATGTATTACGTTTATATTCTAAAAAGCCAAAAAGACCAAAGTTATTACAAAGGCTTTACCGAAGATCTTCAAGCCCAATTTGAGAAGCATAATCGGGGAGGGCAGATTTATACTTCTAAGAAAAAACTTTTTGAATTAGAATGGTATTGCGCTTTCAAAGATAAAACCAAGGCGTTGGCTTTTGAGAGGTATCTAAAATCTGGTTCAGGGTTTGCTTTTAGTAAAAAACACCTCATATGAGGTTCCCAACATACAAATTCGAACGAAAAAAATATTTAGAAGGTTTCACCCGTGTAGCTGGTTGTGACGAAGTGGGGATTGGGCCGCTGGCCGGACCAGTGGTTGCGGCAACGGTAATTTTAGATCCGCAATCAATCGGACTCAAGCGCTCAAAGAGCAAGTGGTGGTATCGAGTGCGCGATTCGAAAACTACAAGCGAGCAAGAGCGAGAGCAACTGGTAGAATTTATCCGGGATCACAGTTTGGATTTCGCAATCGGAGTTGTCAGCCATGAAACGATTGATAAGATAAACATTCAACAGGCCGCCATGTTGGCAATGAGACAATCGTTAGAGAATTTAAAAAAACTTCCAGACTTTTTGTTTGTTGATGGGTTGCACAAGATTCATGATTTAAATTTATCGCAAGCAGCAGTGGTTGATGGTGATGCAAAAATTTTGTCAATCGCGGCCGCGTCAATTGTTGCCAAAGTTGCACGGGACAAAATTCTAGCAAAATTGCATGAACTTTATCCGAAATTCGGATTTGTGCAACACAAAGGTTATCCAACCCAAGCGCACAAAGCGGCGATAAGAAAGTATGGTTTAACTCCAGTGCATCGGAAAAGTTTTGCATTCGTGCAACAATATCTATAAGGAAGGGTCGCATAGTGGCCTAGTGCGTCGGTTTCGAAAACCGATAAAGGCGCAAGCCTTTCGTGGGTTCGACTCCCACCCCTTCCGCCAAAGAAATTATTTTAACTAATGTCCAAAACAAAAATTTTAGTCTTATGCACGGCGGTTGGCTACGGAATCAAGGCCACGGCCGATAACGTGGCGGAGCAACTTTCCAAAACTGGAAACTTTGAGGTCAAAGTTGAAACCATAGAAAAAGTGGAAAGCGGCATGGCCAGCTTCGCGGTTATTAAAATTTACTTGGCTTTGCTGGACAAGATTTCACCTTTGTGGGGATGGTTGTATAATTCCCAAGTGATTTTGTGGTTAAGTTTGCCGCTGCGAAAATTCGCTGCGTCGTTTAAATCAAAAAATGTTTTGCAAATTTTACGGGATTTCCAACCAGCCATCGTGATCTCCACGCAAACTGTGCCATCAGGGATCATGGCTTATCTTAAGTCCAAGGGATTGTATCGCGGCAAACTGGTCATTGTTTTTTCTGACTATCATCTGCACCGGTTCTGGCTTTATGACGAAGCTGATTTATATATATGTAATATCCCGGAGCAAGTGACCCAACTCAAAAATTTGGGGATAAACGCATCAAAAATCAGACTCACTGGCACTTTGATTGCCGAGAAATTTTTTAATCCAATCAGCCGCGAGCAAGCTTTGGATCAATTGGGGTTACTCAAAAGCATGCCCGTGGTGCTGATGGGCGGGGCAGGAAGAGCCAGGGCATCCAATAAGGAAATTTTTCTTCAGCTGCTGCGTAGTCCAAGGTCGTTTCAGGTCGTGGTGATCTGCGGGAAAAACGAACAATTAAAACAAGAGCTTTCACAAATCGCTGCACCAAGCCCGCATCCGGTCAAAATTTTAGGATACGTGGACAACATGGAAGTGCTCATGTCCGCGGCTGATGTTTTGATTTACAAAACCGGTGGGCCAAGCATGGCTGAAGCAGTTGTAAAAAAATTACCCATGATCTTAACCGACATTCGTCCAGGACATGAACTGATCAATCTTAATTACTTGGTTAGCCGAGGAATCGCCAAGTACGCTCGGATTCCCAGGGAGGCCTCGGCCATGGCCGAGCAGGTTTTGGATGGCCAGATCAGATTTGACCATGCGGCTAACTTTACCAAAATCGTTAAGCCCAAAGATTCGGTATCTCTGATTGTTGCCATTGAGTCTGTAAGTTCCGAGTTGGAAGGCTTAAAAGTTAGCCATTATCAAGATTTGACAGCACAAAGTTTATAAACTAATATCTAACTACGAAGATTAAGTAAAAATCAATGGCCAAAGACAAGAATTTAATCAATAAGATCATGGGTTCCCAAACCATCACTTCCGAAGATGAGGATGTGCAAGATGAAAATGAAGAATTAGAAACAACTGGAGCATCCACTGGCGGCTCGCAGGAAGACTGGTTGTCTGAATATGAAGGACAGTTGACGATTGATATGTATCAGACCAAGGACAATGTGATTATCAAATCCACGATCGCGGGAGTGAGGCCCGAAGATATTGATGTGACCATTGCTAATGACATGGTGACGATCAGGGGTGAACGAAAAAGAGATTTTGAAGCATCCAGCGAAGATTATTTTTATCAGGAATGTTATTGGGGTTCGTTTAGTAGATCTGTCGTGTTGCCGGTTGATGTGGACATTGAAAACGTGGGGGCGGATCTGAAAGACGGCATTCTGACCGTGATCTTGCCCAAAGCGGCCAAATCCAAAGCTCGGAAAATCAAAGTCGGCAACAAACTCTAACCAAGAAAACAAAAGAATAAAAGTGAGAGAATAAACATCCCGCAAATGCGGGATGTTTGTAATCTTGATTTTTTTCGCAAAATACTGCATAATAATTTGTAATCTTATGGATATATCAACGCTTAGCAAGCAATTGAATATGTCGGCGCAGCAGCTTCGATTCAAGATTCGGGAAGCGGGTTTTTTCGTGTCTCCGAAAGCTAACAAGATTGACAATTTGTTAGCCAAGCAAATTTTAAATAATCTAAGTCAAAAAAAGGCGCCAGTTCCAACCGGTGAACCCAAAGAAATTTCCTTGCCGAAAGTCTTAAGTGTGAAGGAGCTAGCAAGCAAATTAGGATTGGACATAACCGTGGTCATCAAGAAACTCATCCAAAACGGGGTCATGGCCACGATTAATGAGGAGATTGACTATGACACGGCGGCGATTGTTGCGGCGGATCTGGGCTTTCAGGTTTCAGAAAAGCAGGAGTCAACTATCAGACTTGGTTTAGGTTATGTTTCGGAAGCCATCAAGCAGGAACTGGTTGACAAATCAGGTGAATTTATCATCCGTCCGCCGATTGTGGCGGTCATGGGTCATGTGGATCATGGTAAAACTACCCTGCTGGATACTATTCGCAAAACCAAGGTGGTCGAAACCGAAGCCGGACGAATTACTCAACACATTGGCGCTTATCAAGTCAGTCGCAACGGCAAGCTCGTCACTTTTCTTGATACTCCAGGGCACGAGGCCTTTGCTGCTATGCGCGCCAGAGGCGCGAATGTCACAGATATTATTGTTTTGGTTGTTGCGGCAGATGATGGGGTCAAGCCGCAAACCATCGAAGTGATTAACCGGGCGAAGTTAACCGCCACCCCATTGATCGTGGTGATTAATAAAGTGGACCGACCGGACGCGAATATTGAACGGGTGAAAAAAGAACTCTCCGATTATGGCGTTTTAATTGAGGAGTGGGGTGGAACTGTGCCAGTGGCTAAAATTTCCGCCCTGACCGGAGCCGGAGTGGATGAATTACTGGATTTGATTTTGCTGCAAGCCGAAGTTTTGGATTTGAAAGCCAACCCCAAAGGCGCAACCTTGGCCACCGTGATTGAATCGCACGTTTCCAGAACTTTAGGGCCAGTGGCCACCGTAGTTGTCCAAAACGGGAGTTTAAATCTTTCTGATTTTTTTGCTGCGGGCAAAGCTTACGGAAAAATTCGATCCATGCTGGATGCCAAGGGCATGAAAATCAAAACCGCAGGGCCGGCAACCCCGGTCTTAATCACCGGGCTTTCTGACGTCCCAACCGCCGGAGATATTCTCAAAACATATACAATTTTAGATGAAGCCAAAGCATACGCGGAAGTTATCGTTAAATCTGAACGAGCCAAAAAAATCGCAGGCCACAAACGCTTAAGCTTTACTGGCAAAGATTTAAATTTAATTATTAAAGTGGATGTCCTCGGAAGTCTAGAAGCGATTAATGAAGTTTTATCTAAATTAAAAAATACCGAGGTCAAACTAAATATTTTAGAAGAAGGGGCTGGTGAGATTAACGAAAATGATGTGCTACGGGCCGCTGCCGCCAACGCCACCATCATCGGGTTCCATACCAGATTAAATGTTCAAGCAGCCAAATTGGCGCAAGCCAAAAAAGTCCCGGTACAAATTTACGATGTCATCTACGAATTACTTGAGGATTTAACTCGCCAGGTGGTGGACATGCTGACTCCGGAAGTTTTGCGCACAGAATTGGGTCGAGCCAAAATTCTGGCCATTTTCCGCACGGAAAAAGATAAAATGATTATTGGCGGATCAGTGGCCGAAGGCAAAATCAAACAAGACGCGCAATTTGAAATCAAGCGGGGCGATATAATTGTTGGCAAGGGTCAGGTTTTGGAATTGCAGCAAAACAAGATTAAATCGAACGAAGTGCTGCGCGGCAGTGAGTTTGGCGCTAGTATTAAGGGTTTGGTTAAAATTGAAGTCAGTGACGTGCTAGTTTTGTTTGAAGAAACAGTCAGAAAGAAAACCTTATAATGAGCAGGCGGACGGAAAAAGTTTCGTCATTATTACACATTGAAATTGGCAACTATCTTCGGGGCTTAGAATTGCCAGCCTTAACCACGATTAGTAAGGTGGAAGTGACTCCGGATCTGAAGTGGTGCAAGGTGGCCATCACCGTCATGGGTGACAAGGAAGTGCAACAACAAGTTTTGGATGAACTGACCCAGCACCTTTTTGATTTGCAAGGTGAACTAAATCGCAAACTGACTATGAAATTTGTCCCACGCGTGAAATTCGCCTTGGATCTAGGGGAAGAATACGCGGCTCATATTAACGAGCTGTTGCGCAAAACTCATGAACAATAAATTGCAATTTAGGAAAGCCTTAGATTTGATTAATCAATCCGATCGGATTTTTTTAACTACCCATGAAGGCACAGACGGGGACGACTTGGGATCGGCCTTGGGCATGTATTGGTTTTTGAAAAGTATTGGCAAACAAGTGGAGATCGTCATCAAAGACGGCGTCCCGCCTCGGTATTTTTTTCTGGAAGGTCATGAAGTAGTGAATGAGACCTTTAAGTCTCCGGACTTTGATTTGGTGATTACATTTGGCTGTAATAAAATTGCGCGTACCGGATTCAAACAGTTAGAGGGGATTAAAGTTCCGATTATCAATTTTGATCATCATCCAGATAATACTAATTTCGGCACGATCAATATTGTTGATCCGGAAACTTCATCCGTGGCAGAACTGGTTTATTATTTTTTAAAATTTGTAGATGCGGAAATTAATCAAAAAATCGCCACATGCATTTTGTCGGGAATTGTTTTTGATACTGGTGGATTTAAACATGAGAATACAACTTCCGAATCCTTGGAAGTATCGGCGCAACTTATGAAAAGAGGAGCAAGAATTGATAAAATTGTTTTTCATCTGTTTGGCACAAAGAGTCCAAAAGCGATCAAAGCCTGGTCGCGTGGTTTAGAAAATGCCAGGTTTGATCCGGAAAAGAAAATGATATTTTCAGTAATTACCAGTGATGATTTAAAGGAACTAGGAGATGAAGAGGATATGTTTGAAGGATTCGTAGAGATGCTTAACACAGTCCCGCACGCGCGATTTGCGTTGTTTTTGCATCAAGACGGGGATTTTGTCAAGGGGAGTTTAAGGAGCGAACCTCATAAAAAAGTGGATGTATCAAAAATCGCCAAATCTTTCGGTGGGGGCGGGCACAAGTTGGCTTCCGGTTTTAAGGTTAAAGGGAAACTAGTCCGCAAAGGGGACAATTGGCGGATCAAATAGTTAGTAGTTGGTAGTGAGTAGTTTGTAGATTTGTGTTAAAATAAAAGTACTTTATGGGAAAGATAAGAAACCAAGAACAATTCGATTACACTAATTTCAAACGACCACAATTGAATCTGAAACGCGACACGCGCAAGGGAGTAGCAATTGTGTTTTTTGTGGTGTTGGCCATCCTATTTACTTTAAGTTTGACCAGTCTAGCTGGGCCATTCGGCACAGTGGCGAACCAAGTTTTAAAATTAGCATTTGGCTGGGTGGCATATTTTGTGCCAGTGATTTTTTTGGTTGTAGCTGTCGCCTTATTTCGGCAAAAACCAGAAGAAGAAGCCTCGACTGTATCGACACATGCTTATGTGGGCGCTGTTTTGCTAACCCTGACCCTGACCGGACTTTTGCATTTATGGGAAATCAGCGATGATGTTAATTTGGCTTTTTCCATAGTCAAAGATGGCCGCGGCGGGGGCTACTTGGGAGTTTTGACTTCTTATCCCTTGATGCGATTTATGGGTTTTATCGCCAGTCTTGTAATTTTTTTGGCAGGCATAATTATTTCCATGCTTGTGACTTTCAACGTTTCCTTTGCTGATCTATTGAAAAAGAAGTCAGAAGCAGACAAACGCAAACTGCTAAATGGCAAACTTAAAATTAATAATGGCGGCAATGTCGGATTTACCAAAGAAACCATTGGCGAGACGAATAAGGCGGCAGCTCGATCACGAAACGAAGTGGCGGTTAATAATTTGGATGAGCTCAAGCTTGCCAAGCGAATGAAAGTGGCACCACCGCCTTCGGATAAAGATTGGAAGTTCCCGGCGCTTGATCTGTTGGATGACGCAAAACAGAAGGTTGATTCTGGCAATATTGAGGCCAACGTTTCCATAATTCAAAAAACTCTCAATGACTTTGGCATTGATGTAGAAATGGGCGAAGTTAATGTCGGCCCCACTGTCACACAATATACTTTTCGTCCAGCGGTGGGAGTTAAATTGTCTCAAATTGCTGGGTTGCAAAATGATTTGGCGTTGGCACTGGCCGCCAGTTCCATTCGTATGGAATTGCCAATTCCCGGCAAAGCCTTGGTTGGTGTGGAAATTCCCAATAAGTCAGCAGCAGTGGTGCGAATTAAAGAAATTTTAGGGCACCAAACATTCATTGAACAGCCTTCCAAACTGTCGTTTGCCTTGGGTCGTGATGTGGCCGGGCACCCCATGATTGCCGATTTATCACGTATGCCGCATTTGCTGATCGCCGGTGCGACTGGCACTGGCAAATCAGTGGCCATTAATTCCGTTTTAATAAGTTTTTTGTTTCGCTGCGCTCCTTCGGAAATTAAATTTATTATTATTGATCCGAAGCGCGTAGAATTAAATTTATATAATGGTTTACCACATCTCATGACCCCAGTCATCACAGATCATCAAAAAGCTGTGAATGCTCTGAAGTGGGCAGTGGCAGAAATGGACAGGCGATATAAATTATTATCGGAAGTCCATAAGCGCAATATTGGAGAATACAATAACGCGGCCTTGATTCGGTTACCCTACTTAGTGGTTATAGTAGATGAACTGGCGGATCTGATGAGCGTGGCGCAGAATGACGTGGAAGCAGCCATTGTTCGTCTGGCCCAGATGGCGCGCGCCGTGGGGATCCATTTGGTTGTGGCTACCCAAAGACCATCCGTGGATGTAATCACTGGTTTGATCAAAGCTAACATTACGGCCAGAATGGCGTTTGCTGTGGCCTCGCAAGTTGACTCACGCACAATTTTGGATACCGCCGGCGCTGAAAAACTTTTGGGCTCTGGCGATATGCTTTATGTGACAGCCGAGTTGGCCAAGCCTAAGCGAATTCAAGGCGCATTTGTGGGAGAAAAAGAAATTAGGCGCGTGGTTGATTTTATTAAAGAACAATCCGGCAGCACAATTTATGATGAGCAGATTGTCGAAAAGCCCCACCGAGGCGTGAATATCCATGGAGTAGAAAATTCTGCTGACGACGACGATGACGAATTGCTGGCGGAAGCTATGGAACTGGTCCAAGCCGCAGGCAAAGCCTCAGCATCACTCTTGCAGCGTCGCTTGAGAGTCGGTTATGCCCGAGCGGCGAGACTCCTAGATCTGATGGAAGACAAAGGTCTGATCGGTCCGGGGGAGGGAGCCAAGCCGCGGGAAGTGTATGGGGTAAAAAATTCCGATAATCATCAGGCTGATGAACCGGCGGAATTTGACAATTAAGTTTTCAAGGTTCATAATTAATATAAATAAGCGGCTTCCGCCAGTTGGCGGAAAGGCCGCTTTTCGTTTTATGGTATGATGTAGGCACTTAATTTATGGAAAACATAGAAAATAAGGGTGAAATCATTATTTACAAGGCTCTCCAGGGCCCTGAAATTGAAGTTCAAGTTCAGGAAGATAACGTTTGGATGACCCAAGTGGGCATTGCTACCCTTTTTGAAACTGACCGTAGTTCAATAACCAAACACCTTAGAAATATAGTAAAATCAGGCGAATTAGAGGAAAAAAGCAATGTGCAAAATTTGCACATTGCAAATTCAGATAAACCGGTTAAGCTATATAATCTCGATTTTATTCTTTCTGTGGGCTATAGAGTTAATTCTAAAAGGGCAACCCAATTTCGTATTTGGGCCACGAGGCATCTACGCGACTATTTACTTAAGGGTTATTTGATCAACGAAAAACGGTTGGAGGAAAATCAGCAATCGAAACTAAAAGAGCTTTCGCAAGCAATTGGGTTAATGCAGCACGCTCTAGAAGCCAAGCGGTTGGAAGGCTACGAAAAAGAATTGCTGCATATCATTACTGATTATACTAACACCTGGATAACGCTGAATCAATTTGATTCCGGTAATTTGTCATTGGACGACGTTAGCAAGAAACCAGTAAAATATTTAGATTATGATCAAGTCAAGAAAGCAATCGCACGATTTAAGGCGCGCTTAATTAAAGACCAAGCAGCCACGGAACTATTTGGTTCGGAAGTTAGTAATAAACTGGCGCAGGTCTTAGGGAATATCGGACACATTTTTTCAGGCCGAGATCTGTATCCGTCGTTGGATGAAAAAGCGGCGCATGTTCTGTACTTTGCAGTAAAAGATCATCCGTTTGTTGATGGCAACAAGCGGATCGGAGCTTTGTTATTTCTATTATTCTTGATTAATAATAACTATTTGCATAATAAAAAAGGTGAAAAGAAAATAAATGATTCAGCTCTAACTGCTTTGACCTTGCTGGTTGCTGAATCAAAACCACAGCTGAAAGACATTATGATTAAGCTGATTGTTAATTTGATTAACAAAAAATGAACGCAACCTTATTTAAAACCCACACCGTCAAGATTGATACACTGGGTGAATATTTGCAACAAGTCCGCAAGATTTTAAATTTGGATATGAAAACAGTCAGCCTACTCACCCAAATTAAACCAAGTTATTTGGAGCTACTTGAGGCCGGGCGATTCGAACAATTGCCCGCCGATGTTTATATCCGAGGATTCCTGAAAAGTTTAGCTGAATTTTATCACATTAAAGAACAGGTTTTGATTGATCAGTATGAAAAAGAGCAAGGGTATGATTTGGCCCCACCGATACTCCAGTTGGAAAAAACAAATTGGTTATCATTAACCCCAAGAACTTTAATTATTGGATTTAGTTTATTAGTGGCGTTAACTGCGGTGATTTATGTCTTAGATCAGATTCGCTCAGTTTGGGCGCCACCATATTTAAGTTTGTTAGAGCCAGCAGGAGATCAAACTGTGGATGGAAATAGCATAGTAGTTTCCGGCAAAGGCGAAATAGGGGCAGAGATATTTATCAACAACCAACCGGTTTTGCTTGATTCTACTGGTCAATTTACCGAAATTTTATTGTTATCTCCAGGGCTAAATGTGGTTGAAATTAGCGAAAAAAATAAATTCGGCAAGATTAGTAAACTTACCCGGCAAATTACTAGTAAGAGCACATCGCTTGAGCCGGTGGTGCCGGCGGCAATTAATTTAACAATCAATATCGGGCCTGGTAGCGCTTGGGTGTATTTGGAAGTGGATGGCGCTGTTGTGCAGCGAGGAACCATGCTTCCTGGATCCACAAAAACTGTTTCAGCCAAAAGTGACATTGTTTTAACTTCCGCCAATGCCGGTTCCACAAGTATAGTTTTTAATGGTAAGGAGTTGGGTTTGCTTGGGCGAGAAGGCGAAGTCATCCGCAATGTTCAGTTTTCAAGCAGTTCGCAATAGTTTATAATATTAATAATTAAGTAAACATAATTTTATGGTTAAGGGTACTCCGAAAAGTTCTAATAGTGGTTTGGATGAAGCGCTGTCACAAATTCGCGATAAATTTGGTGAAGGTTCGATCATGACTTTGCAGAAAGCTACGGCCATGAACGTTGACGTTATTCCAACCGGATGTTTGTCTTTGGATTTAGCTTTGGGCGCAGGCGGAATTCCGAAAGGACGGATTATTGAAATTTATGGACCCGAAGCATCTGGCAAGACAACACTGGCCATGCACATTGTCGCGGAAGTACAAAAGCGCGACGGGGTTGCAGCATTCGTGGATGCGGAGCACGCGCTTGATCCGGATCGCGCGAAAGCTGTGGGGGTTAAGATTGATAAACTTTTAATTTCACAACCCGACAATGGTGAACAGGCTTTGGATATCGTTGAAGCTTTGGTGCGTTCTGGTAGTGTTGAGATTATTGTGGTGGATTCTGTCGCGGCTCTTACTCCTCGGGCAGAGATCGAAGGTGACATGGGTGCTTCGCATATGGGATTGCATGCGCGTCTTATGAGTCAGGCCTTGCGTAAACTTACGGCGATTGTTTCTAAGTCAAACTGTACCATTATTTTTATCAATCAGATCCGCATGAAGATTGGCGTCATGTTTGGCAATCCGGAAACTACGACCGGCGGCCAAGCTTTGAAATTTTATTCCTCGGTTCGGATTGAAGTTAGAAAGCTTGCCCAGATTAAACAAGGCGAGGTTATTATGGGTAGTCGAGTTAAAGCGAAGATTGTAAAAAATAAAGTCGCCCCGCCGTTTAAGACGACGGAGTTTGATATCATGTTTGGAGAAGGTGGCATTTCCTACACCGGGGACCTTTTAGATACCGGGGTCACCTACAGTATTATCACCAAATCCGGCAATACCTATAGTTTCGGGGATGTGAAACTAGGGGTGGGTCGTGAAAACGCCAAGAATTTCCTGAAAGACAATCCCAAGGCAGCCAAGGATATAGAAAAAGCCATCCGGACTAAGGTCAAGATATCTGATTGGGCGCCGGCAGCGGCAGAATAAGAAAAATTTTGTGTATAACTTCAGTGTTGGCAAGATAAAATCCTAAATTTTCTTAGGATTTTATTATTTATTGCTAAATTTGATGTCAGAATTGACAAGACCTAAAATTTTTGCTATACTAGTTCTGTTGTACATTGAAAATCTAAAGGTAGCGGAGAAAGCCGAAGCCTTAAGATTTTGAAGCCTCGACGTTCTCCACTATTCGTCATAGGAGTTCTAACCCTCCTGCTTGTAAAACAAAAACAAAAATCGTTTGTATAAAAATAAAACAAACATAAAATAAAATGTTAGGTGTTAACTCACCACAAGAACAGTGTAGAACATCTCTTATAAATTGGTTAGATATATAAGCGTTCTTTTTACGGTTTCTACATACGAATGTTGACCTCTGCTCTTCTTTTCAGTTGAGCGGAGATGAACTTCAGTAGAGATCGCCCACAGGGCGGATCTACCGACATTATTTATAATAGCGCGGTGCATGATCCGCTCTGTATCCACTAAATTTTCAAGATACAGAGCCCGAAACGAATGAGGCTTTTTTTGTTGGCTAAAATCTAGTATAATATGAATATGAATAAATCATTGCTTGAAGAAAATAAAGCCAAGCTTTTGGCCGAGCAAAAGCGGCTTAACGCAATTTTAGCTCGCGATACCAACGTTGACCCTGAAATTCCCGGCGGGCATAAACCAAAGTTTGATGAACTAGGAAGCGAAGAGGGTGAGAATGCCCATGAGGTGGAACAGTTTCAGAATGATCTTTCCGTTGCAGAAAGGTTAGAACAGCGGCTTCATAAGGTTGAGCAAGCTCTCCAGCGTATCGCAGACGGTACCTATGGCCAATGCATTCAGGGAGACATGATCGATGAGGCCCGGATGCGGGCAGAACCCGCCGCTGATATTTGTATCCAGCACGCGAAATAATGCCCAAGAAAATTTTTGCAATAATAGTACTTGATCAAATCACGAAATTAATTTTCAGTTCTCGTGATTTTTTCATTGGCCCCCTGCATATTCACCTTGTTAAAAATTTCGGTTTGGGTTTTGGTTTAAATTTTGGGTTGCTTTTGAATTTAATGGTTGTGGCCTTGGCATTAATATTTTTTGTATATTATTATTTTTCTCATCGCCCGGAACTTTCCGTTTTGGGGAAGCTTGCTTTTGCTTTAATTTTTTTTGGCGCGCTTTCAAATATCATTGATCGGCTGTATCTTGGGTATGTCCGAGATTTTTTGGATTTAGGTTTAGGTTTTACTTTTAACGTAGCCGATGTGTTTGTAGTGGCAGGCTTGATAATTATTTTGTTCAAAGAATCAAAATCTAATATAATACCAACATGAAGAAAATTTTAGGAATTGATGTAGGCGGAACTAAAATCGCTGCTGGCCTCGTGGATAATAAATTGAGAGTGAGCAGCATCGCAATTATGCCCACCTCACAAACCGATTTAGTCAGGCAATTAGTCAATTTAGTTGGCTCTTATGATGGCTTTTCTGCTATTGGTTTGGCTATGCCCGGGCAGGTTTTAGGTAATGGAGTAGTGACTAGGCTGCCTAATGTCAAAGATTTTGATTCGGTGAACCTTAAGCAGACGATGGCAAAGAAATTTAAGGTCCCGGTCAATGTGTTAAACGACGCGAAGGCTTTTACGTTTGCTGAAGCCTTGGTTGGACAAGGGAAAGATTCAACAGTGGTTGCTGGCATAATTTTAGGCACTGGTGTTGGCGTTGGGATTGTGATTGATAAAAAAATCTATCTTGGTAAAGATGGGATTGCCGGAGAATTAGAGCACGTTACCCTTTTGGATAATAAAATGTTCCGAGACCATAGACACGCGGCAGGTGAATTTGTTAACGCTCATGAGGCGAAGAAATATTTAAAAACTATTTTGAATATGGTCGTTCTAAGTTTTAATCCGGATGTGATTGTTTTGGGCGGCAGTTGGAGTAAATTAACTGGAATGGAAGTCTTGGCCAACACGCTCACGACAAGCGTTGGTGGATACAAAAATACAACACCAGTTAGAATTTCTAAACTCAAACATGCGGGGATAATCGGCGTGGCTCTGCCGCTCTTGAAGAAGTAGAATAAAAAGAATATAATATTGCGATGGGCATGTAGCTCAACTGGTTAGAGCATCTGTCTTATACACAGAGGGTTCCTGGTTCGAGTCCAGGCATGCCCACCAAAAATAATTTAGATTCTCCCGCCAACGGCGGGAGAATCCTAGCGCGCGCACCACTTCTTCGCTCCTAAAGGAGCTACGAAGTGCAAGCAACCCTTGCACTTATTGGGAGCGAAGAAGTGTCCTGCGAAGCTTCGCGAAGCAGGACCGCAACAGCCGCAAGGCTTTTTTTATTTTATAAATTTAATCAACCTTCGGTCGGTACTGTAAAGCCTCGGCAAGATGCGTGACAGTGGTCACGGGATTATTTTCCAAATCAGCAATGGTTCGAGCCAGTTTCAGAATCCGATGATAAGACCGGGCGGATAAATACATTTTGACTACCGCGGTTTTCATAAAATTTTGTTCCGCCGCACCAAGTTTACAGAATTCTTTGATTTCTTTAATGCTCATTTCAGAATTGGTGTTAATACCAGGATGGTTAGCAAATCGTTTAGTTTGAATATCTCGGGCTTTCTGAACCCGAACTTGAATATCCTCGGATGATTCGCCAACTGTGTCTGATGATAATTTATCGTATTCAATTCGACCAACTTCCACGCAAAGATCAATCCGATCCAGCAGCGGTCCAGAAATCTTCTTTTGGTATTTCATGATTTGCCCCGGACTGCAAATACAGCTTTTAATCGGATCAGAATAATACCCGCAGGGGCACGGATTCTGGGCAGCCACGAGGGTGAATTGGGCAGGAAAGGTTACAGTAGCCGCAGCTCTGGCTACAGTGACAATGCCGTCTTCCAGGGGCTGTCGCAGATTTTCTAGGACATTTCGGGAAAACTCCGGAAATTCGTCTAAAAATAACACCCCGCGATGGGATAGAGAGATTTCTCCAGGTTTTGGGTGAGAACCCCCGCCAACCAAGGCCACAGAGGAAGAAGTATGATGCGGGCTGCGAAACACTCTTTGGGTGACTAGGGCTTTCGTGACATTGAGCAACCCCGCCACGCTGTAAATCTTGGTAATTTCTAGGGCTTCATCGACAGTCAGTTTGGGCAAGATTGAAGGCAAGGCTTTGGCAAGTAAGGTTTTGCCAGTTCCCGGCGGGCCGGAAAGCAGAAGGTTATGCCCGCCAGCAGCCGCGATTTCCAGGGCGCGCTTGGCTGCTTCTTGGCCTTTGACTAACTTCATATTAAAGCTGGGTTCTGGCGAACGTAAGATTTCTTCCCAGTTAGCAGGTTGAAGTGGCGGGATTTTAATGAGATTTTGTAAATATCCTATAATTTCATAAAGATTTTTAATCGGGATGATTTCTATTCCAGTCACAAGCGAGGCTTCTCTGCTGTTTTCCTTCGGGATGAAAAGTTTTTTGAATCCTTGTTCTCTGGCCATCAAGGCTATAGGTAAGACTCCGGACACTGGTCTTAGATTGCCATCTAAGGCCAGTTCACCTAAGAATAGTTTTGCTTTTGGTTCAAAAAATATTTGACCAGAGTTCAGCAGAACCGAGATGGCAATAGGTAAATCAAAATGTGAACCGTTTTTCGGTAAATCCGCCGGAGCTAAATTAATGGAAACGTGTGAGGGGGGATAAACTGCGTTAGAATTTCTGATTGCGGATTTTACGCGTTCCCTTGCTTCTTGTACCGCAGTGTCAGGTAAACCGACAATTATTGTTTTAGGTAAACCTCCAGAAACGTCAACTTCTACTTCTACTGGGTTGGCAGTCAGGCCAACCAATGCTGCGGAAAAAACTTTAGATGCCATATTATCTTTATGCTTAATTAAATTAAGAGGCCCAGGGTAAATCCCAGGCCTCAAACTTTACTTTGCGCTTTGATTGACGAAACCCATGACCTGTTCCACGGCTTGCTTAAAATCGTTCATTTCGTTTTCAAACACAGCCATATAAGTTTTTTTCTTTTCGCCATCCTTGGAGATGGAGGATTCAGTGATTTTTAAATAAGGCTTTTGATCCTTAGTATTTTTCACATCAAAGAAAATTGTTCGGCGGCCAGAGGAAACTCTAGTAGAAAACAAAGATGGTGCAAATTCCATAAAATTATTTGTTCATGAGTAAACCTGTGAAGCGATCATTTACAATCAGGGGGACACCAGACAAATTATCCAGTTCGCTGATGATTGTTTTTAGCCTACAACTGTGCGAAACATCATGGGCGCAATGCGCGCAAAGGTTCCGAAGTTGCCTGATGACCGTAAATTTTTGCTTTTCAAATTCGCTCATATAGTTTAATTATTCTTAATCGTCTTACCTGTCCGCCTGGAGCGCTTACTCCATGCGGCGGATTACTCCGATTACTTTACCCTGGATCGACCATTCATGTTCCGGGTAGATATTAGGATAGTCTTTATTTTCAGCTTTTAAATAAAACCGATTATCTTTTTTAACCAATCGCTTGACTGTGGCCTCGTCTTCTAACAGGGCGACCACAATGTCATTGAGATCGGCGATTTTTTGTTGCTTCACAATCACCAAATCACCATTTAAGATTCCGGCATCCTTCATGCTCATGCCTTGAACTTTGAGTAAGAATACGTCTTTCCGTCCGCGGACAAGACTTACGGGTAAATTCAGCCAATCTTCAATCTGCTCTTCGGCCAGCATGGGAAGCCCGGCTGTGATCCTTCCTAAGAGGGGAACACTGATGAGTCCTAAGCCAATTGGCTCGCCTTCCGGGTTTAGGACTTCAATGCCCCGAGCTTTATGAGATCTACGGATAAATCCTTTATCTTCCAGAATCCGTAAAAGTTTGACCACTGCGTTTTTAGATTTAAGTTTGAGCGAATTCGCGATTTCCGAAATTGACGGCGGGAGGCCCTTTGTGCGTATTTCATCTGTGAGTAAATTAAGTAATTCTTGTTGTTTTGGAGTCAACTCATTCATAAATTTATATTTTCTAGTTTATAATTTTTAATGAGTTATTAATTGCTAGTTTTCACTAATTCTTTTCCATTTTTTAGCGTTGATACTATTTTCGAAAAAATTAGTGTTAATTCCTGCGCTTCAGCCCAAAGCTTCTCAATAGTATCTAGCCTTTCTGGGAAACAGACTTTCATCATCCTTAGCCAGTGTTTGGTCTCCTGAGTTTCTTTCTTACAGATGTAAATCTTGTTTTGAAAATCTTTTCTAGAACTTCCACCATTGGCTTCCATATAGTTAGCGCCAATTCCCGTTCCTGACCTGATTAGTTGATTCACAACCGGCTGTGTAATAGTATTTAAGGATAATCCAGAACAGAACCGTATAATATCTTCTCCAAACTTAGCTGTCCGTTCTTCTAGAGGATATTTACTATTTAAAACTAAGTTATTCATTAAAAACTAATACTTATAAACTTGTTACTATCTAGGAAAGATTCGAAGGAACCAGTCGGTTCGGGGCGGCGACCTCACCCACCAGTTCCTTCGTAGTTATCTTTCATGCCTAAATGGTATACGATCGTTCACCTAGTGTCAAGATCCCTGTTTTCTTTTAAGATTCCGCAGTCTTTTGTTAATTATCCACATACGATATAATATCCAAGATATGACTACTCTGAAGAAAGTCCGCAAGGCCGTAATCCCGGCAGCCGGATTTGGTACCAGATTTTTACCAGCCACCAAAGCCCAGCCCAAGGAGATGCTGCCCATAGTTGATAAGCCGGTGATTCAATATGTGGTTGAGCAAGCAGTGGAAGCGGGGATTGAACAAATTATTGTGGTTACGGGTTGGCATAAACGGGCGATTGAAGATCACTTTGATCGCCACTTTGAATTGGAGGCCAGGCTCGAGAAAAGTGGCAAATCTGATGAACTTAGAGAAATTAAGAAAATTTCGGATTTAGCGGATTTCGTCTACGTGCGCCAAAAGGAACCGTTGGGCAATGGTCACGCGGTTTTAATGGCCAAAGATGTGGTTGGAGATGAGCCGTTTGTGGTGATGTGGGGTGATGAATTTTTTTATGCCCAACCTTCAGCGATCACCCAACTGATCGAAGCTTATAAGCAATTCCAAGCGCCAATTATTGCCGGAGTCAGAGTCGGCAAAAAAGAAGTTTCTCGATATGGCATTGCTGACGTAACTAAAGTTAAGGACAATTTTTATAAAATTAATAAAATTGTTGAAAAACCAGAGCTTGGTCAGGCTCCGTCGGATTTAGCCACCCATGGCAACTATTTACTCACTCCGGATATTTTTGAAATTTTACAAACCATGCCGCCGTCTCGAGGTGGGGAGATTTGGCTCCCGGAAGCGATTGACCGTTTGATTGCCAAACGCGATGTCTACGCGGTGGAATTGAAAAATTCCAAATACTATGACTGCGGCAACAAACTGGAATACTTGAAGGCCGTAGTGGAATTTGGATTGAAGCATGATGATTTAAGCGTGGAATTTGCCGAATACCTCAAAAATATTGTAAAATGACGCTAGTAAAGGTTTGGTCAGGGCGTCATCCCGAGCGAAGCGAGGGATCTTAACCGAGAAACAAAATGGACAAAAAATATTACATCTTAGGCGGCATTTTAGTGCTTCTGCTGATTTTAGCCGGGGTTTTGTTTTTTACGACCAGCGGCCCCAAACCACCCTCCCCATCCACTGATAAGCTTGAACTGACTTGGTGGAAAACCTTTGAAGATTCAGAAAACGTGCGCGAGTTGCTTACCGATTATACCGCGACGCATAAAAACGTGACCGTTAAATTTGTGAAAAAAGAAGCCAGCACATATGAGCAGGAGTTAATCAATGCCTTGGCCGCCGGAGCTGGCCCGGATATTTTTTCTATTCATAATGATTGGCTGCCGAAACACGCGGATAAAATTTCACCCATGCCTGACCAGTTGATGAACCTGCGAACTTATAAAGAGAGTTTTGTGGATGTGGCGACAACTGATTTTGTGAAAGATGACCAAATTTACGCCATTCCGATAGCCATGGATGTTTTGGCTTTGTACTACAACAAGGATTTGCTCGGCTCCAGTGGTATTTCGCAGCCCCCAGCCACCTGGCCGGAACTGGTTTCTGATGCCCAAAAAATTACCAAAGTCTTAAAGCCAGGTACGTTTACGCGTTCTGGGGTGGCGCTGGGCACTTCCAATAACGTTAATCGCGCGGTGGATATCCTAACTTTGCTCATGCTTCAAAATGGCACGAAATTTTATTCGGATGATTTCGGTCGAGCGACATTTGACCAGCGTCAAACCATCCCTGGTTCCAATCAAAATTTTGATCCAGGCGCGATTGCTTTGGCCTTCTATACGCAATTTGCTGATCCGGCGAAAGTTTCTTATACCTGGAATGTCCGATCCGATTTGAGCGTGGATGCGTTTACCCAAGGCAAACTCGCCATGATGTTGAGTTTTCAATATATGCAGCCAGTGATTCAATCCAAGGCGCCGAATCTGAATTGGGATGTGGCTGCCGTCCCGCAAATCAGCGAGGAAGTCTCGAAAGTTAATTTTGCCAACTATTGGGGCGAGTCAGTGTCTAAGCTGTCAAAAAATTCGCTTGCGGCTTGGGATTTCCTCAATTTTATCTCAAGCAAAGATGAATTGACCAAGTATTACGCCAAGCATAAATTAGTCGCATCCCGCAAAGACATAATACCTAGTCAGGTTGCGGATACGGACCTTGGCGTGTTTGCCGAAGGCGCGCTGACAGCCAGAAGTGTTTATAAAAAAGACGCGAATTTGTACGAAGGGGTGTTTGTTAAAATGATTGATGATGTAATTTTACGAAATACTGATGCCGAGGAAGCCCTTAGCAACGCCGCCCAACAGATCAATTTAGATTTGCAGCAAAGGCAATGATTGCCCGCCTCGCCGAGAACAACTAGCTTGACGGCGAGTCGAGGCGGGTGGCATAATCTAAGTGCCTTAACCGAACCGAATGACACAAAAAATAAAAATAATTTTCGCAATTTGCTTGTTGATGTTGGTCTTTGCTAACTTCAGCCAAGCGGCTTTGGTAAATTGTGGCAGCTATAATGAAAACGGGACCAGACAAAGTGATTGTACTCTTGGGAGTTTAATCGATACAGTAGGATTGATTATTAATTTTTTACTTTCCTGGGCTTGGTTAGTGAGTATTTTGTTCATTGTGGTTTCCGGGATTCGTATGGTGCTGTCCGGCGGGAATGAAGAACGTCTAAGTTCTGCCAAAGCCTCGTTAAGTAACGCCATCATTGGTTTCATTCTGATTTTACTTTCTTTTGTGATCATCAATTTAGTCATCGGCTTATTTACTGGAGGGTCTACCTTAGGACCTAACGCATTCTTAGATGCCTTTCGGTTAATTCCAAGATGAAGTATTTATTGGCAAGATTAGCTATGGCTGCCTGCGATCCTTATGCCAACAAACTTTGTGATCCCACGGGCGCAGGGACGATTGATGTGTTCATTAAGAATTTGTTTAACGCTGCCATAGTCCTGGTCGCGCTGATTACCATTGGCGTGGTGGTATATAGCGGATTTCGGATGATGATGTCTGGTGGCAACCAGGAACAACTGTCAAAAGCAAAAAGTTCTTTTCTTTGGTCTTTGATGGGATTTGTGACTATCAGTTTTGGTTTCGCTATCGTCTCGGGTATTATGAAATTTTTTGACGCCAGAGACATAAGCCCCAGTTCTGGTCAACCTGAAAACCTGCTTCTAACTTCCGACATCCTGCAATTTGCAAAGACAGTGTTTGACAGCGCGCTATCATTGGTTGGACTTGTTGCCTTGCTTTTGATTATCTTTAATGGTTTTAGATATATAACAGCGCAGGGTAATGAAGAGCAAACCAGCCAAGCCAAACAAGGTTTGCAATGGTCCATCGTCGGGCTCATCATCTCGATCTTGGCATACGTGATCGTGACCGCTACGGCAAAATTATTTAACCTAGCATAGGCAAAAACATGAAAAAAATATTTGTTAGTGCGTACTCGCTGATATTAATTTTCTATGCGGCGACTGCACGCGCAATTTATAACCCTTCTAATTTATTTGTAGGCAATCTTGGAGACAATAGTTTTCAAGGAATCATCATGTTTATTATTCAAAACATTTTTTTGCCAATTGCAGGCACGGTAGCGATGCTATTTATTATTATTGGCGGATTTCGCTATATTGTTGCGGCCAAACAAGGTCATGGTGATAAGTCTGTAGATGTCGCGAAAAAGACAATTACTAATGCGATCGTAGGTTTGATAATTATTATCCTATCTTATATAATAGTAACAGTGATTATCAATGCCTTAAAAGGCAATGTTTAAAACCCGTCTGACGGGTTGAAAGGTCGATCTTGGAAATAAATATAATAATAAAATTAATAATTAAAATATGAATAAATTTAAATTATCCAAATCGCAAGTGGTCCAAATTGGCGCCACGGTTGTCACTAGCTTGGTGGCTTTAGCCCCAGTCGCGTTTGCCCAATTCCAACTTCCATATTCTGGAAACACGAACTTGCCAAACGATTCTTCGCTCTCTGGTTTGATTATGCGGATCATCAATATCGCCTTGGGAGTCGCAGGACTTGTGGCTGTCTTGTTCCTGATCATCGGCGGCTTCCGCTATATCACTGCCGCTGGCAACGAAGAAACAGCCGAGCAAGCGAAGAAAATTATCATCAACGCGATTATCGGTGTGGTAGTCATCATTCTCTCTTTCGTGATCGTCCGAGTCATCTCCAACGCGCTGATCGCCAATCAAGCATAAAACAGACGCTTTTATGGATCGAATAAAAAAAGCAATAAAACTTGTAGCCGCAGGATTAATTCTGCCTTTGATTAGTTTTGCTCAATTGCAACAACCACAAAATCCTGGTTTGCCTGTAGGGAGCGGGACCATCAGTGGCGAAGTAGAATGGATTATTCAGTTGCTTCTAGCTTTCGCGGGGATTGTCGCGGTCTTGTATCTGATCATTGGGGGTTTTCGTTACATCACTGCCGCTGGCAATGAAGAAACCGCGGAACAAGCGAAAAAAACCATTCAAAATTCCATTATTGGTTTGATTGTAATCCTGCTTTCCTATGTCATCGTCACCGTGATTGTCAATGCTGCCTTAGGTAACGTTTAGAAATTTTTCAATACAAAAAGAAAAAGCCGACACCTAAATTGCAGGTGCCGGCTTTGCGTTTTCACGCATTCGTTCTCTTACTTTTCCTCCTCTTTCGGAAGCAGGAAGTTTCCGACCGTGACTTCCGTCAGTGCATGTGGCCTGACGGTGTAGTTCATAGGTTCGGATTCACCTTGGCCTCGTTTCTTGGCCACTACGATGTAGTCTGCGGCGCAGAGCTCGAGGCGATTGTGATGCGAGTCACCCTGGTCAATTGATCCCATGATCCAGTTGTTGAAGGTCACTTGCCAGAGTTTCCGCTCTTCTTCCGGCCCATCATACTTGAATTTCAGGTATCCCATGGGTCCAGTTGTGCACCCTTTCATCATCCAGTAGGGAAGATACCCGCCTGTGTAGCCGTAGCCACGACCGTAGACCGGAGCGGCTCCAGCGTACACTGGGTAGACCGCTGGCGTTCGGTACGCCATCGAGTTCAGTTGGCCAATGATCTGCTGTTCATCGAACCGCTGCCAACGCTGACAGGGGTGGCCCACGTTCCGCCACCAAAGCATGCGCTTGATCGGATCCGGCGAGTCTGGTGTCACACCAGGCTCGTTGTATCTGACTTGCGGACAGCCTAGATCGGCGGCCGACGGCGCAGTCGTTGTCGTCACAGCGGCAGACTGATTGCTCGGACGAGTAGTCGCCACTGTTGTTGTCGCCGGCCGTGCGTCTCGCAACTTGATCTCGACCATGCGGTCGGCCGATCGAAGCTGCCAGACAAACGGTGTGCTGGTGAGCAGTGCATCGAGTCCGTCGAACGGATTCGATGTCTCGGGCACTTGACCGACCGTGAACGTCTGGATCTGCGTCCGCACTTGGGGGTCGAACTCGACCCCCTTGATCCCATCAAACGTCTGGATGAACGCCTGGAGCGCGGCGTCCAACCGCAGGGCCCGTGAACCCTGTGCTGACGTGATGTTCGCGAAGACGAGCACGAGTGAGGCGAGAACAATGATACGCTTCATGATGTGTCCTCCTGGACATTGAAATGGGCTTTCGCCCGAGTTTACAATTTCAGGCCCGCTATTTATAAGCGATCCTGCTATTAGACTTTAGTATTAAAGCCTAGAAGCAGAAGCACTTTTAAGCTTTTTATTTAACTGTATATATTAGCACAAATTGGCGATTTTGTCAATAGTGTCGCTCGGAGTATGTCTAATCAAAGGGCACGACGTTTAATACGGATCTTGCCTAGTTTGGGTTCAATATTTAGCTTTATATAGCCATCTTTAATCATTCTCTCTACATAATCTTTACGTTTAAGTCTTTTAATTTTTAGTTCCACTTTTTTTGCTATGGTGATACTCTCGAATTCTTGCATTAAGACTAATTTTAAATGCTTCAATCTCTTTGTATAACGGCTCATTCCATCTGTGTGTTCTTTAATTCTTTTCTCAACATTTCTCGTTGAACCAATATAGAATCGATGATCTTGATCTTCTAATATATAAACATAAGCTTTCATGAATAAAGTATAAAGAATCCCGACGCTTTGATAAAGTCAAAGGTCGGGATTCCGACCCGCGAAGCGGCGTCGGAAAAAAAAACCGCTTCCCGAATTGCTTGGGAAGCGGTCATCTCGATCGGTTCAACCGATCGGAAACTACGTGGTTGCCTGCTGGACTTGCTCGTATCGTTCGAGCATGCGCTCGGCGATCTCGACAGGTGCCAGCTTGGATCGCTCGGCAATGATCTTCTTGAGCCGATTGATCCGTCCGGGTTCGCGGTAGGTTTCCCGCTCGCGAGTCCCAACCATGATCGCTCGGAGGACTTCTCGAGGTTCAAGCACGGTCGGTTCGACGCTCGGGGAACTTTGGTTGCTCCCGTTGAGTAGAAACTGCCCGCGCTTACTGAAGAAGTACCACCATGGACACTCCTTCAGTTTTCCCGACTCCCGCAGGTAATCGCCCGAGAACTTGAACCGTTTCTTGCGTTTGGCCAGCTCGGACATACGCAGGAGTCTCGCGACTTCCGTCAGGTCTACCCTTGCCCGTTCGTCCGTGATGACCTGGATGTTGCCTGTCGGTGTGATGACCATCACGATCTGTGCCCCTTTGTTGCGGCACACGGTCGCGGCGTACGGGTTGTCGGAACGAACGACGGCCGCT
>MFEJ01000012.1:0-23544 GCA_001779915.1 Candidatus Doudnabacteria bacterium RIFCSPHIGHO2_01_FULL_45_18
GGCTTGGCCACGTTTGGTTGAAAATATTCAACCAGAATTTTCTCGGATCTTGTTGTCTGCTCGCCCGCCGAAGCTTCAGCAAAGGCGGGTTCGTTGCTGTCTGTGATCTGACCAAGCAGTCTTTCGGTTTTCAATCTAAAATTTATAAATCCAACGCCAGCCACTGTGACTGATTCAAATTCTGAAACCGCAATCTTGGCAATAATATCCTTCGCCACATCATTTGGAGCTTTACCCAAAGCTTTTGCCAAAACCAAAGCGGCGTTGGTGGCGTAGTCACCAAGCTTCGGGTCAGGATAAGTGACTGTGATTTTTGATTTCAGATCTTCGCCAACCTGAAAATCAAGCGTGCCGACAGCATCCAGGACCATTTGCCGGACTTTTTCTTTCATTAACATAAACACATTATACTGGTAGAATTAAGGCATGACAACGCTGGCCCAAAATCGCAAAGCCTTTCATGATTACTCAATTGAAGATTCGGTTGAGGCAGGTTTGGTCTTGGCTGGCCATGAAGTCAAAAGCATAAAAAACGGCCAAGCTACCCTGACTGGCGCTTATGTCACCATACGAGCCGGCGAAGGATTTCTGCGCAATGCCTATATCGGCAAATACAAACAGGCCTCAAATTTAGAAGGTCACGATGAATCAAGAGAACGAAAACTTTTGCTTCATAAAAATGAGCTCCAAAGACTACAAAGCAAAACTAAAGAAAAAGGCTTAACCTTAATCCCTCTGGAACTTTACACAAAAAAAGGCTTAATCAAACTTAAAATTGGATTAGCCAAGGGGAAAAAACAATACGACAAACGGGAAACCATCAGAAAGAAAGAAACGAAAAGAAAAATTGAAAGAGCTTTAAGACAAAAATTTTAATAAAACTATTAAGGACAAGAACCCACGCCTACGCTATAGCTGCCACCATACCTCTCATAGTAGTACATAAGTGAACCACCATCGTTTACTGCCAAATAATCTGGCCCACCTTCCAGCTGAACTATTAAAGCAAAGCCTTGCTGATTAGCCTGCACCGTAAAATACCCATTCCAATGATAAACACAAACACTGCTGGCGCCCCCTGAAACATAAATATACGGATGTGCTGGATTTGACGAGACAGGCAAGGTAGACATATATGGACTTAATAAGGTTTGCACCTCGCCCCACTGAACTGTCTCGGTGTCTGATATGTGAATATAGTTAGGATATTCCGCTGCAGTGGTAATGGTTGGATAATGACCATTATTCGCATAATATAATTCTAAGGCCTTCTGCATGGCTTGCAAATCACCGATTTTGCTCGTGGATAAGCTAATGGCTCTAGTCTCTTGATACGACACCATGGCGGCAGTGGACAAAAAACCAATGATCGAAACTACCATTAGTAATTCGATGAGCGTATAGCCGGAATTTTGTGTTAATTTCATCTCAAAGACTTATAACTTATGTTAATTATACCACAAAATACCAGCTACCCAGAAGTCTTGATTAATTAAGGGTTTTCCGATATACTATCAATCCTGGGGCTGAATTGATTCGACAGGGGTTCTTTCAAAATCACGGCAAGTCCGGAAAGCTTGTGAATCCGGTAAACTCTCAAGCAAATCATAAATGCCAAAAATTTGGTAAGCAGAATTGCGAGTGCTTTTGCATTCCAACCTGCATTAGCTGTCGCTTAATTTAAGTCACAGCTCATCTGACCCGTAAAGTCTGTGCGCGGAATTCAGGTGTTATACATTCGGACTTACTGTAAATAGTAGCCTTGAAACTTACAGGACAATTAAAGGCAAAACTCGATCCTTCAAGGATCTAAACTTGTAGATGTGGCTTTGAAAAATTTCTGGACGGGAGTTCACTGCTCCCCAGCTCCACCACTTCTTCGCGCCTGACGGCGCTACGAAGTGCAAGCACTGCTTAGCTTCAGCGACGCGGTGAAGCATCCTTGCATAATTCGGGCGCGAAGAAGTGTCCTTACGGAGTTTCCACCTGATCAGTTCGGCTCCTCCAGCATTCTCTAGTCAATACCTTTGCAACACTTCCGCCGGAGTTTTAAGGTTTAAGCCTAGGTGTAATCTTCTGGTATTGTAGTAATTGAGATACTCTGGGAGCTGTTTGTTAATGATCCTGACGTTGGTTGTCAGGTGAGACACGAGCTCATCTTGTATGGTTCGATTGAATCTCTCTAGGTGTCCGTTATCGTTTGGTTTCCTGATTCTAGCATGACGATGGGTCAGCTTGATTAGTTTACTGAATCGTTTGGAGAATTCAGATCCATGGTCAGATTGGATACACAGGAATTTGAACGGAGCCAATCCTCTTGCTTCTCTGACGAATTTAATGCTGTTGGGATTTGAAAGCTTGTCAAAGGCCTTGGCGTAAGCCCACCGGGAATGAACATCCAGTAAAGTGTAAATATACATCCGACTATGTTCGTCTTTCATCAAATGGATAGTATCAACTTCGACTAAATCTCCAGGTTTCAAAGCCTCAGGCCGCTTAATTGAATAATGTAATTTCTTCCAAGGACTTTTCTTTTTAGTCATCCCGCGCCTGTCCAAGGTTCTCTTAACTGATGACAGGCTGACTCTGATGTTTTCCCTGATCATATGTCCATGGATGACCTCAGCACATCGACCCTTTAGTGCTCGTCTTAACTCAACAATCCGATTCGTAATATTCGGACTTAACTCTTTGGAATGGTGATGTGGCCTAGATGACTTGGTGGGGATTAGCCAGGCACCCGTCTTGGGCACCCTTTTGTTCCAACGTGAGATCGTAGAAGCATTAAAACCAAAGTGTCTAGATACTTGCCGCAGGGACTTGCCAGACCTCAGCATCTCAACAGCCTTAGCTCTAAGCCTAGGCAGGTGAGGATTAGTAGAATATGTAATGTGCATAATTTAAAGTTTACCTGTTGCAAAGGTATTGAACCATAACGTCCAGTTGACTTTAATGTCACAAATCTGTATACTTTATTTAATTATTATTAAATAATTTAAAATTACACTACGAGCCCGGATCAATAATCAAATACGTGTCCCCGAGGTTCGCGTCATAGATGATGCGGGCAAAATGGTCGGAATAATGAAAACCGAGGAGGCCTTAGCTTTAGCACGAGAGAAAGAAGTTGATCTCGTGGAAATTTCTCCGCAAGCCAAACCACCGGTGGTCAAACTCTTAAACTACGATAAATACCGCTACCAGCAGGAAAAAGCCGCACAAGAAGCCAAGAAAAAAGTTAAGAAAGTGACCATGAAAGGCATCCGGCTCTCCATTCGCATCGGCGAACACGATCTAAACTTTAAATCCAAACAGACCGTAGAATTTGTCCAGGAGGGCAATAAAGTGAAAGTTGACGTGGTCATGCGTGGCCGCGAGCAAGCCCACCCAGAACTGGCGTTTGATCTAATCAAAAAATTTCAGTCATTAATCACTATCCCCTTTATTAAAGAAGCCGGGCCCACGAAAATGGGCAACACGGTTTCAATCATTATCGGCCCGCAAAGTAAATAATTATATGTCCAAGATGAAAACGAACAAACGAATTGCCAAGACTTTCTGGAAAACCGGATCTGGCAAGCTGATGCGGCGAAAATCCGGCCAGGCGCATTTCAACGCCCGCGAGACTGGTAACACGACCAAGAACAAACGTCGAGATTTGGTTATGCATAGAAGCAACCGAAAATTAGCCCTATTAATCGCAAGATAATATGACCAGAATCAAACGTGGGGTTGCCGCTCATAAGCGCCGAAAATATGTACTAGCCAGAACCAAGGGTTTTACCAACCGCCGCCGCACCAATGCCATTGCGGCCAAAGAAGCCTTACTGCATGCTGATTCCTATGCTTACTCCCACCGCCGTCTGCGCAAGCGTGATTTTAAGAAAGTTTGGTCCATCAGGATCAATGCGGCGGCACGCGAACAAGGCACAAACTTTTCCAAACTAATGGGAAACATGCGCAAGCAAAAAATCGGCTTGAATAAAAAGATGTTGGCCGAACTGGCTGTGCGCAACCCCCAAGTATTTGAAAAGCTCGTCGCGTCAATAAAATAATGTCTTCAAAAAAAATTAGAGCCATTTCACATGGCTCTTTAATTATCGATAAAATTTTCTGGGAAATCCGAAGCCTCATCGAACAGCGACAAGCTTTGACTGAAATTAAGATTGCCAATCGGATTAAAACACTGGCCAAAAAATTAGGAGCTTCAGGCATGGCTTTCCCACCAATTGTTTCGTTTGGCTCATCTGCAAGCGAAATTCATCATAAGCCCACGAAAAGACGAATTGGGAAAAATAATTTCCTGATGCTTGACTATGGCGTTAAGGTCCAGGGCTTCTGTTCAGATTTTACGCGCACGCTTTTTCTAGGCCAACCGACCAAGTTTCAGGAAAAAATATATAACATCGTGCTCAAAAGCCAACTGGCAACGATTAAAAAAATTACGATTGGCACACAGAGCGATGAAATAGATTTTACGGCAAGACATCTCATCAACCAGGCTGGATTAGGAAAATATTTTATTCATGGCACTGGCCATGGTGTGGGGCGTAAAATCCATGAATCCCCTAGTTTCAAGACGAATACGAATGACATTGTCGCGAAAGATGATGTCGTGACTGTAGAACCGGGAATTTATTTACCAAACAAATTCGGCGTGCGGATCGAAGACATGGTCTTGGTTTCCGACCAACCCAAGGTCTTCTCAAAAATTCCCAAAGACTTTCGGAACATGATCATTTGACCATCCCGGACGCCGCAATTGTTTAATCCATAATGCGGCGATCCGGGATCTTAACAAAGTTTTTTCAAGATCCCGGATATTCCACCAATGCTTATTCTCAATAGGCGGAATTCCGGGATGGTGGTGTGTCCTGTTTTGCTCGGCCGAGCAATATCGGATACACTGCCGGAAAATAAAAAACACTATTCATAAAAACAAAAACCAGGTGAGAGAACCTGGTTTTTGTTTTGTGAAAAACAACAGTGGTCTAAGGACATTGCTATTTTGGCAAGCCTCAAACAGTTGTGTTTCAATTTATATTCCCCGTCCAGAACAAATCTTCGGTGGTTAAGCCTAATGATTGTGTTCCAGGCCGGAAATAAGCAGAAGTAATACTCGCCAGATCATCCGAAATTTGCATCAAGACAACGATTTAAAGAATCCCTCATATGTTGAGATCCTTTTCGCCTCCTAGTTTGCCTGCTTATTTGTCATTCATTTTTGCTTTTTGTTTCGACAGTCCGCTGGCTTGGCCCGTCTGAAAGCGGGCATTGCGGAAATTCTACTCTCTCTATATATTATAGCAAATTTTTCGGACTTTGTCCAGAGCATTTTGAGTTGACAAATTTTTTGCCTGGTATTACTATGGTTTTAGTAGTTTTTCAATTCTCAAGTTGATTCATTTTGGGCAAGCGAGGTGAAATTCCTCCACTGTGCCGCAACCGTAAAGTCGGAAAACCAAAGATGAATTAGTCTATTTGTTTGCTACTCCCGAGCAGGAGTGGACGGATTTTTTATTCCAAAAATCAACCTTCTTCTGTCCGTAAGAGGGTTTTTCTTTTGTCCAAGGAGGACATTGTGAACCGACGTATCTTCATGACACTCTGCGCAGCGCCTGGATTAGCTGCTTGTGAGAGCGTAAAATCGATCACAGCGCCAACCGCTACCAGTGGATCGTTGCCGAGCGGCGTAGTCGCATCCGACACCGCACTCTTGAGTGCGATCAGTGGCTCTTCGCCAATCAAAATCTGGAGCTCGTTACATCAAGATTATCTCGTGACCGGCTTTCAAGGAACGACCTATCCGAATCTGGTCTTCCTGATCAACGGCCTGCGGTTCGAAGATCTTGGCGTGAGCAACAAGCAACTTTCGAAAGACGACGCTTGGAGTTGCAAACAAATTTGATGTTTGCAACTCTCTCTTTTTTACAATTTTATTTTTTCAATATATATAGCGAGGGGTGGCACGACTTTGGGGCCCCCGACAGCGCGCAACATAAATGAGCACTGGCGGGGATAAAATCGCGGCAGGACCCCGAGCGCATAACTTTATGAACAATAAAAAAATCTTCATTACAATTTCTACTGCATTCATCATTGCTGTTTTAGTCACATCTAATTTGGCAAGCGCGGCGGATTTAAATCAAGCCGTCTCAACGCTTCCCCAAAACGAAGAATGGTCCATCATGGCTTTTGCCAGTGTGGGGCAAAATGTTGGCGCATCCTTGCTAGCCACTCCCCTAAATTCTTCGGTAGCTACGGATTACGAAAAACGAATTTTGGCCATCACCGCCCAGGGCCAGGATCCGGCGTCTGTCAGTTCCGAAAATTTTGTGGCGAAACTGGAAGCCATGTTTGATGGCACGCAAATTGGCGACGCGACCTTGCTCAATGATGACATTTTTGGAATTTTAGCACTGGCCTCAGCGAACGGTTCGGCTAACATTATTTCCAAATCTAAACAATTTATTTTAAGTCACCAAAATTCCGATGGCGGCTGGGGGTATAGTACCAACGTTTCATCTGACTCCAATACCACAGCCATGGCAGTGGCGGCTTTATCAATTGGTGGCTCGGCTCCACAATCCGCCCTAAATTATCTTGGCTCTTGCCAAAATTCATCGGGTGGCTATGGTTATACCCCAGGACAGCCAGCTGATGGGGCTTCCACAGCCTGGGTGATTTCTGGATTGATCGCGGCCAATCAAACTGTGCCAATTTCAGCTAAAACCTTCTTAGAAAGCCTGCAAACTGCTGGAGGGTCGTTTAAATGGATGCCTGGCGACTCTGTGGGCTCAAGTTTAGTCACGGCTTACGCGGTCATTGCTCTTTCTGGCCATACTTTGCCGATTAAAACGTTTACCCCATATCAAACTCCAGCTAGTTCGTCCATGGTCCACATCACCATCACTTATCCTGGCAACAAAATTTTTGTCGGCGACCTGTCTTTCACTAATCAAACCGCGCTTTCTGCTCTAACCACAGCCGCCGCACAAATCAATTTGCTTTACCAAATCAAACAAACCAGCTTGGGCCAATTCGTCCAAAGTATTGATGGCTATGTAAATTCAGGAACCAGCGGCTGGCAATACGCGGTGAATGGGACTGTCCCAGCAACAGGTGCTGAAAATTATGTCTTACACAGCGGTGATACCCTGCAATGGTTTTATGGTGCCGCCAACAGTAATCCGTTTTAAGTTAACTTTTACGGGTGACGCGATTTTAGAGGACCCCGACAGCGCGCAAAGTAAGTGAGCACTGGGGGGAATCGCGGCGGGACCCGTGAAAGTTTTCAAATTTATCTAAATTGATTTTAGCAAATTTTTTGGACAAATGAAAAAGAGCCCCACGAATCGCAGGTACTTCTTGCCCCTGCATTTTGACCATATAGTATACACCTTTTTGACGGTTTTGTCAATAGTGAGTATAATTAACTTATGAAAAATATTATCTATGTGACAATTTATAAGGATGAAAAATACTACGTAGCAGAGGGTCTAAACCTGTCAGTAGTTACCCAAGGCAAAAACTTAGATGAAGTCGTCGCTAATCTCAAAGAAGCAATTGAACTTCATCTAGAAGATGAGAATCTCGCTGATTTAAATTTTGGGGCACATCCGCAAGTAGTCGTGAATTTTGAACTGCCTACACTTGTGTATGCCTAAACTCAAAACCTTATCTGGCACGGATGTTATAAAAATTCTTAGCTCTCTTGGATTTAATGTCACGAACCAGAAAGGATCGCACGTAAAGCTATCAAGAATTTCTAATAACGGCTTACGAGAAATTTTAACTGTTCCAAATCACAAAGAATTGGACAAAGGTACTCTTAAAGCAATTTTTCGTCAAGCTTCAAGATATATTCCTGAAAACGAATTATATAAACACTTTTATGGGTAACAATAATCTTAAAATGGAAAACCTTACTGAAATCGAAAAATATGGTAATGCCATAGAAGCATTGGCCGGTATACTTGTTGGATATGCCGAAGAAAAATTACGAGAAGAAAGTTCGCATATATAGTAAATACTATTTCCCAAAAGCAATGGCATCTGGGGCAAAATCTTGGGTGTGAGTTAAAAGCCCCGAACGAATTGCAAATTCGCCATATTTATCGTTAATCAAATCCAAAGCTGGCATAAGCTTGATTTGTTTGTCAACAAATAATTCTAATTGTTTGGTTTTACGCAATAAGGATGTAAACCCCACGGCGATATGCATGACATCCAGTTGAAAATTCCAATGTTGCCAAATAGCCATCGCTTCCCGGTATAGTTCTAATCCGGTTTCAATCTGAAACTGGAGCTTCTTCGAGCGGTGAAAATGGTTGCCGTCAACTAATCGGATAGATAAATACATGCCCGAGGCCGCAAAGCCTTCACGGCGCATGCGTCGGGCCGCCTTTTCAGCCAGTCTTAAAATCACGATTTTCAATTGTTCTTTGTGGGTAGTACGAAAATTTAAAACCCAAGAATGACCAAAAGATTTGGGATCATGTTCATAATTCTGGATTACGTCCTCTTCCAGTCCTTGGACTCGCTGCCAAATATAAAATCCGGGTTTGCCGAAAATTGAAATCAAATTTTGCACTGGATAATCCAAAAGTTCTTTTGGGCCCTGGATCCCTAATTTCTGAAATCGATTCGCCCATCCTCGGTTAATGCCCCACAGATCAGTAAATTTCTTCTGTTCGTAGATTGCTGGCAAATTTTCCCGCCAAACGACACTCAATCCATCGGGTTTTTCTAGATCAGCGGCTAATTTGGCCATAAATTTATTGGATGCTACCCCGACTGAACAAGTTAGCCATTCCCCCACTTCCTGTTTTATACGCTTCTTGATTTCCGCGCCCACAAGCAAGGGGTTCAATTTAGATTCCCGAAAATCTAAAAATGACTCATCCACACTGTAAGTTTCCACGACACTGGTGTAATCTAAAAAAATCCGATTGATCTGCCGATTAATTTCCCGATATTTTTCCGGTTCAGATTCAATGACCATAATTTCAGGACAAATCTTGCGGGCTTTATAAAGCGGAATGCCATTTTTTATACCCAGAGCCTTGGCTTCTTTCGACGTGCCGATTAAGCAACTGGTGGGATGACTGGAAGCCCGCCTCGACTCGCCGTCGCTCGTCGACGCGAGGCGGGGAGATACACCTAAGGGTCGGCCACGTAAAAACGGATTGGCCTGCTGTTCCACTGACGCAAAAAATGAATTCATGTCCACAAGCATAATCCGAGGCAAAGTGAGTAGTTTATAGTTGGTAGTTTGTAGTTTCATAAAGCTTTAAATTTCTACTCACTACCCACTACTCACTAAAAACTTCTAACAGCGTCCAGGTTAAATTTTCAGTATTAAACTGTAATTTAAAATAATTAGTACTATCCGAGACGGCAAAAAAATAAAATTTAACACGGCCTTCAAATCGGCTATAGGTTAAGTTAAGTTTTGTGACAACAATCGCTCGTCCGTGCCAAATAAACTTCTCCGGGATCACTTGATCCTTGCTAAATCTGGCGACGACTTCAATTGGTTCGTTGATAGTTTCCAACATATAAAAAAGACGGCTATTTTAGCCGCCTTTTTGGGTATTAGTGTCCCAACATGGTAATGATTTTTAATTACCATAATTATCTTAACAACCAGTTATGGTTTTTGCAACATCAAGCAAGCCGAATTAATACAATACCTCTTGCCGCCTTTGTCCACAGGCCCGTCATCAAACACATGACCCAGATGGCTCCCACAATTTTTACAAATAACTTCCGTACGATGCATGCCATGGTCGTTATCTTCGCGAAGTTCAATATTTTTTAGGTTCACCGGATCAGTAAACGATGGCCAACCGGTTCCGGAATCAAATTTCGTGTCCGAAGCAAACAACTGGTTGCCACAAGCCGCGCAAACGAACATGCCCTGCTCAAGACTGTCGTGGTATTTCCCCGTGAAAGCAGCTTCCGTCCCCTTCTGGCGCATGATCTCATATTGTCCGGGGGTTAATTTAAGCTTTAGCTCTTCTTCGGTCATAGTTGTTAATTAAAATCCAAATGTTTGAATGCGTAACTAGCGCTAGCGTCGGCTTTTTTGCCGGGATTGAAAATTCCGTGGGGATCAAAGATCTTTTTTGTTTCCAAAAACAATTCGTGGACCCGAGAGCCGAACATTTGCTTTAAGTACGGTCCGCGTACAAGTCCATCATTGTGTTCCCCAGTCATGGAACCTTTATATGCAAACACCAGATCATAAACTTCTTGTCCGAGTTTCTTAATAATTTCTGGTGCGCGCTTATCCCCCACTTTCATAAGTGGAATAATGTGAAAGTTCCCATCGCCCACGTGTCCAGCAATCGTATAAAGTAATTTATATTTCCCAAGAATTTTATATAGCTTAGGCAAAAATTCCCCGAGGACTTCTGGCTTGACTACAAAGTCGTCAATAAACGGTGCGGTGCGCATACCCCGAACGTGGTGGCGCAACAGACTAAAGCTTTCATGCCGGATCACCCAATATTTTTGTGCTTGCTCGCGGCTTTGAATAAGTTTAGTGGGTACCCGAAATTGCGCCAGACTCGCCTGCGCATGCTTGGTTCTCGCTAGAGCATCCGATTCCTTTTCTGACGAAAATTCTGCCAATAATACTAATTTTGGCACCCCACCGGTTAAAACCATCCATAATTCCGGGAGAAAACCGAAAAATAATTTTATCGCGTTGCCTTTTAGTCTGGCCACAATCTCCGGTAACAATTTGATCGCCACCTTAAACGTCTGATCATCATACGACTCGATGCTTTGCGGCTTAAACTGCAATAAATGGTTAACAATCTCTGGTAATTGTTCCAGGTCGTTTAAAAATATTACCAACAGATGTTCCCGCGTTTTGGGTCGAACCAGTTTGAATCTCGTCTCCGTAATGATTCCGAGTGTCCCCTGCGAACCAACGATCATTTTCGTCAAGTCAAAAATTCCTTTGGCCTTATCATAAACATTCCAAAGATAATATCCCGCGGAATTTTTGGACACATCCGGCTTGGCGGCCATGATCAATTCATAATGCTGCTCAATCAAATCAAACATCCGGGTATAAATCTGGCCTTCTAAATCTTTGACCGATTTCTTCTTCTCAAGTTGCACAAGCGTCAGTGGCTTGAACACGCATTCCTTGCCATCAGCCAAAACCATTTTTATCTCCTGCGCGTAACGTTCGGTTTTGCCATAAATCAGATTCAGCTCGCCGCCGGCGTTATTCGCTACCATACCTCCAATGGTACATAATTCTTTGGAAGCTGGATAACTGGGCAACAAGAGTTTGTGTTTGTGCGCCTCTTTTTCAAAATCACGATAATAGACCCCTGGTTCAACGATCGCATAATCGCGACCGATTTTCTTAATATGATTAAAGTATCGGGTCATGGATACGACAATGGACTCGCTTAATGGTCCGCCGGTCATGTCCGTGCCGGCTGATCTGGCGGTCAAAGATAAGTCCTTGCCATGACTTTTTTCAAAGGCGACAAATTTCACCAACTCCTGAATGTCTTTCGAATCTTTAGGAAAGACTGCAACCTTGGGCGAAATTTTATAGATACTCGCGTCTTTGCTAAAAACGGCAAGAGTTTGACTATCTTGCTTAACCTCGCCTTTGATGATTTGTTTTATTTGTTTCGTCAGCTCCATCTACTTTAATTTTATTATAACATATTTTGCTAATTCATGGTATAATTAGTGAAAAGATGACGGATAGATACAAAAACTTTAACTTAGCGCTTTTCGCCAATTTCGCGCTGTTTAACCCTAAAGGATGGATCGCAAGCGAGCAGAAAGAACTGATCATCACGGCAACTATGCTTATGCTCATGGCCGTAATTCCGGTGCTGGTCATAACTTTTGTTTTTGCCTGGAAATATCGAGCTGGTAATAACGCAAAATACGCGCCAACCTTTGACCATAGTCGGTTGCTCCAATTTACTTGGTGGACAGCTTTATGCGCGATCATCGTTGTGTTGTCGGTCATTGCTTGGAAAAGCAGTTACGCGTTGGATCCTCGCAAAACACTGAAATCAAATATCAAACCAATCACGATTCAAGTTGTGGCTTTAGAATGGAAATGGCTGTTTATTTATCCCGAACAAAATATCGCGACGGTAAATTTTATGCAATTTCCAGAAGATACTCCGATTAATTTTGAAATCACGGCGGACGCGCCCATGAATTCGTTTTGGATTCCGCAATTGGGAGGACAGATGTATGCTATGAGCGGCATGAAAACCAAACTGCACTTAGAAGCTTCGGATCCTGGAACTTACCGAGGGCTATCATCAAACATTAGCGGCGAAGGGTTTGCCGGCATGAACTTTACAGCCGTGGCTAGTTCAAATGCTGATTTTGATACTTGGGTAAGAACCGTAAAACAATCATCAAATATTTTAAACTTAAACGAATACGATAAATTAGCCGAGCCAAGCAAGAATAACCCAGTGACACTTTACTCATTTGTTGAAGATAATTTACTGGATACAATTATTATGAAATTCATGATGCCGCAGGAAGCGCATAAAGAACATTAATAATGCTGGAGCTAATTTTCGGAAAACTGACTCTAGAAGCCCTGCCTCACCAATGGTATACATTGGCCGGAACGGTTTCGATTGTCTTAGGCGGGATTGCGGTGGCGATATTTTTAACGCGGCGAAATCTGTGGCGTTGGCTTTGGGATGAGTGGCTGACCAGCACGGACCCAAAAAAAATCGGCATCATGTACATTATTGTTGCCGCGCTCATGCTCTTCCGTGGCGCGCTTGATGCCGGGATGATTTTGGTCCAGCAGGCTTTCTTCGCCGTGGGTAACGCGGGTTTAAGCGCCGATCACTTCCAGGAAATCTTTACGGCGCATGGCACGATCATGATTTTCTTCGTCACCATGGGGTTTATGTTCGGCCTTATGAATTATATTATCCCGCTACAAATAGGCGCTCGGGATGTAGCCTTCCCGTTTTTAAATACCTTGAGTTTATGGTTGTATATTGCTGGGGTTATCTTCATCAACCTGTTTTTTGTCATCGGCGGGGATTTTGCTTCAACCGGATGGCTCGCGTATCCCCCACTTTCAGAACTGGAATTTAGTCCCGGAGTAGGCGTGGATTATTGGATATGGAGTCTGCAAATCTCGGGTCTTGGCAGTTTGCTCGGGGCAATTAATATTCTTGTAACGATCTTAAAATTACGAGCTCCCGGCATGACGCTCATGAAAATGCCGATGTTTGCCTGGACTTCTTTGTGCAGTATGGTCCTGATTATTTCGGCTTTCCCTATTCTCACGGCAACACTCGCTTTATTATCTTTGGACCGTCTTTTGGGCATGCATTTCTTTACTTCCGATTTTGGAGGAAATGCCATGATGTATATTAACCTAATCTGGATGTGGGGGCATCCGGAGGCGTACATCCTGATCCTGCCTTCCTTCGGCATATTTTCAGAAATAGTTGCGACTTTTTCATACAAACGATTATTCGGATACACTTCTATGGTGCTGGCAACGATCGCGATCACGATGCTTTCGGTCTTGGTGTGGTTGCATCATTTCTTTACCATGGGCGCTGGCGCTAATGTAAATGCTTTCTTTGGAATTATGACCATGATTATCGCTATCCCCACTGGTATCAAAGTCTTTAACTGGATCTTCACAATGTTCCGCGGACGAATCAAATTTACCACTCCCATGTACTGGTTTTTAGGATTCATAGGTACGTTCACTTTGGGCGGGATGACCGGGGTTTTAATGGCAATCCCGGCCGCTGATTTCCAACTTCATAACAGCTTATTTTTAGTCGCGCACTTTCACAATACAGCCATCGGTGGCGCGCTGTTCGGTATTTTTGCCGGATTTACCTATTGGTTTCCCAAAGTCATGGGATTCAAACTTAATGAACGATTGGGCAAATATGCTTTTTGGTGCTGGATCATCGGATTCTTTATGACTTTCGTACCACTCTATATCTTAGGGTTTATGGGCGCAACCAGGCGGCTTGACCACTACGATCCTGCCACCGGCTGGCAAGGCTTATTTATGATTTCAGCGCTTGGCGTGGGTTTCATATCCTTTGGCGTTGCCTTCCAGATACTCCAAATTATTATAAGCATCAGACAACGCAAACAAAATCTGGATTTAAGCGGAGATCCGTGGAATGGCAGAACGCTGGAGTGGACAACGTCCTCCCCTCCTCCTTTTTATAATTTCGCGATCACCCCAAAAGTTTCAGAACGAGATCAGTTTTGGACGGACAAAACATCTAAACATGCTCCTAAACCAATTTACGAAGATATTGTCATGCCGAAAAATACCGCCATGGGTATCTATGTCTCGGCCTTTGTCTTCCTGATCGGATTTGCTTTAGTCTGGCACATCATCTGGCTTGGGATCGTGGGTTTGATCGGCGCTATCGCCTGTGTGATTATCCGTACCAATGATCCCGAAACCGAATACGTAATATCAGCCAAGGAAATCGAAAGGTTAGAAATCCGAAATAATATCAGATGACCAAAATAATAAATTCAAAACACCAAGACCATTGCGAGGAGCCGCTTTTACGATCAAGCTTTAATCTTGGCGGCGACGAAGCAACCTTAACCCTAAGGTTAGATCGCCACCCGCCCGAACGTTCCGTTCAGGAACGGGCAGGCGCGACTGCCCAGACTAACCCTCAATGGATAAAGCAGTCGCTCGCGATGGACCCCTGTTTAGATATTAAGTATTTGAAATTCGAATTTGTTTCGAATTTCGTGCTTCGTGCTTCGATATTATTATGAACAAACATCTCGAACAACCTAACGACAAAATATTTTTTGGCTTCTGGGTCTATTTGATGACCGATCTTTTGATGTTCGCGGTTTTGTTTGCGACCTATGCCGTGCTTCGAAATAATACTTTCGGCGGAATTTCCATCCAGGAAATCTTTGATCCGCCATTTGTCCTCGTAGAAACCTTGATCTTGCTCACCAGCAGTTTCACTTGCGGCCTAGCCATCCTGGCAGTAAATCGGAATAATAAAAATCTCGTCTTAACTTGGTTTAGGGTTACGTTCTTGCTAGGTGTTGCTTTCCTCACCATGGAGCTGACTGAATTTTCCCACCTAATCTCTGAAGGATCAAGCTTCCAGGCAAGCGCGTTTCTCTCCTCATTCTTTACCCTTGTTGGCACACATGGACTACATATCGCCGTCGGGTTGCTGTGGATTGTCACCCTTCTGACAAAAGTTTGGAAGAGAGGACTTGATTCCGGAACCGTAAGACAACTGACACTGTTGAGTTTATTCTGGCATTTCTTAGATCTTGTTTGGATTTTTATCTTTACCATCGTTTATCTGATAGGAGGAATATAATATGCACAACTACGTCACAGGATTTATAACCTCAATTGTTCTCACTCTCACCGCCTATCTGCTGGTGGTTGAACATTTACTCACGGGTCCGGTTTTAGTCTTTGTCATCATTTCCCTGGCCTTGATCCAGCTTTGGGTCCAGCTGATTTTTTTCCTGCACTTGGATCACGAACACGGACCCAAGTGGAATTTGGCCTTTTTGCTTTCTACGATTTCAATTATCCTTATCGTAATCATCGGTACGCTTTGGATAATGGATAATCTAAGCTACCATATGCCAACAAACGAGGAAATCATGCAAGAAGAAGGAATCTATAAATGACGACAAACCCCTCCTTTCAAGGAGGAGAGATAACTGCTGGCTAATCCAAATCGGCCATGATGAAAACTTATTACAATCTGACCAAACCTGGGATTATCTATGGCAATGCCATCACCGCGACCGCCGGCTTTTTTCTGGCGTCCCAAGGCCAGATTGATTGGCAGTTGCTTTTGGCAGCGTTGGTTGGCTTATCACTAATCATTGCATCAGGCTGTGTTTTCAATAATCTGTTTGATCGCGACATTGATTCTAGAATGGAGCGGACCAAAAATCGTGCGCTGGCGAAAGGCTCGATTTCGAAACAAAGCGCGATTATTTATGCGATTACTCTGGGTCTCGTCGGGACCTTGGTTTTGATGAACTATACAAACTTTTTGACGACATTAGTCGCGCTAACCGGACTGTTCATTTATGTGGGATTGTATAGTCCGCTGAAACGCCATTCAATCCACGCAACCTTAGTCGGAAGCCTCGCTGGCGCCACTCCCCCGGTAGTTGGCTACTGTGCCGTAACCAATCAGTTTGATCTTGGTGCCATAATTTTATTTCTGATTCTGGTTGCTTGGCAGATGCCGCATTTTTATGTCATCGCTATTCGCAGGCTAGATGAATACCGGGCCGCGTCAATTCCGGTCTTGCCAATAAAAAAAGGTGTCCAAGTTACTAAGATCTATATAGTTATCTATATAATTAGTTATATAATTATTACGAGTCTGCTTACAGTGTTTGGATTTACAGGCGTAACTTTCTTGGCAGTTACAGTTTTTCTTGGTTTAACTTGGCTTAGGTTTGCCATCCAAGGCTTTAGAACCCCTACTAATGATCAACAATGGGCTAGTAAAATGTTTCGGTTTTCTCTAGTGGTTTTAACGATCCTTAGCTTAACTATTGTAATTGATAGTATAATACTAACATGACCCAGTAATACAACTTCGATGCTTTTGCTGTCAATGGTTTTTGAGTAATTTAACTTTACTGCTATGATTATAAATAATACTAATTTAATGCTTTTCCAGTTCGCAAAAGCGGACTCAAAAACCATTATCGAAGTTGATATACTGGGATGATTCTAGTTATTCATATTGTCGTGGCAATACTAAGTTTGGTGTCGGCGGGAATATTGTATTTTTATCCGGCCAAACCAAAACTTTACACGACTTACGTTTTAGTGGCCGCGATGTTGCTGACTGGTTTCTACTTAACCTTAAACAAACCGGCCCATCTTGTTCAAAGCTGTATTACCGGGCTTGCGTATCTCGCGATTGTTTCTTACGCGATTGTTTCTGCCAGAAAAAAGTTGACAAGAGAAATATAAAGAAAAAACTCCATCGAAAGATGGAGTTTTTTCTTTGGCTCGAAGTATCCCCTTCCGACCTATTTAAAGGCTATAAATCCCCAGATCAAGACCAGCCCCGCCCACAAATAATGCAAATAGCCAGGCCCGCCTAAATATTGGGTAAGTATTATCGCTAGCGCCACGAGTATGGCTCCGCCACCCATCATTCCTTTTGACATTTTAACTCACCTCCTTTGGTTTTAATGGCAGCAACACATGAAATTTAGTGCCTTGATTTTCCGTAGATTCAAACCAAATCTTGCCGCCATGTCCTTCTATGATGTTTTTGCAGATCAGGAGTCCTAGGCCGGTGCCGACATTCTTTTTACTAATGGCATTTTCTCCGCGGAAAAACTGGGTAAAGATGGATGCTTGATCCTTCTCAAGAATGCCAATGCCATTATCCTCAACGACCAGGTGAATGTCTGAGCCTTCTATCTTCCCACCAACCTTAATCCGATCTTTAGTGTAGGTGATGGCGTTGTCCATTAAATTTTCAAGCACGACTTGTATAGCCGGATGCCCAATCACGATAGGCTTGCCTGACAATGCCTCTTCGTAGACAATTTTTTTCTCATCCAACTGGGGTTTTCTGGCTGCCACGACTTTTTTCAACAATTCGTCTATCTTGACTTCCTTCCACACCGCGTTTCTAAAACCGACTCCAAATTCCGACACCACCATCAGGTCTGTGATAATTGCGTTTAATTGTTTTAATCCTAGATCAAGGTCCTTCAGATATTTAGCCCGCTCATCATCGGTCTTAGCCCTGGCAACCAGATCAAAATTCCAGTTCGCAATAGACATCGGTGTCCGCAGCTGGTGGCTGGTATTAGATAAAAACTCTACGCGCATGCGCGACAGTTCCCGCTCCTTGCGCAAACTTTCCGCCAACGCTTCCGCCCTGATCATGGCGGCTTTCAATTCCTCCAATTTTTTAAGATCCTGTCCCATCCGATTAAAAACTTCTCCCAGTTCTTGGATTTCGTCGCCTGTTTCGACTTTAATTTGATAGTCAAACTCCCCACTACCGATCTTTCGAGCCCCCTGTTTTAACATGGACAGTGGTTGTAAAACCTTCCGCCCGATCAGCCAACCAAGAATCGCCACAACCAGAATGGTGAGAGCGGAAAACGCCATAACCTGGCTGCGCACTGTGCTGACTATGGCAAAGGCATCAGCAGTTGGCCATTCCACAACCAAAGCCCAGCCGTATTTCGCCAGGGGTACTCCCGCAGCCAAAACTTCCGCGGAAACCAGTCCTAGCCGCTTGTCGGTCGCCGCCTGCCCGTCATGGATTTGTCCGGCTAGTAATTGCTTGATCCAGTCCGCGTACTGCAAATTTTGAAAAATGTATTTATTATCAGAACTGGCAATGACCGTCCCTGTTTGATCAATCAGATACAAATACCCCTCGGCTCCCAGGTTGCTTATAGCAACAATCTTGCTGATTGGCAAAAGAGAAATCTCGCCGGTCAGCACCATGATGATCTCGCCTTGGTTATTATAAAAAGGTGCGGCAATGGTCATCATGGGACCGCTGCGCGTCTGATAAATTGGTCCGAAATATCTTTCGCCCTTGGCCGCGACCGTAAATTTTGGCAGCCGGCTGACATTGGAAGGTTGGAGCAAGGAAGTATCTTGGATTCGCGAAAGCTTAGAAACCGTCTCTTGCCCGCGGTCAATACTAAATAGTTCCTTGCCCTCGAGCGAAATAAACGAGGCCTCAATAATAAACGAATTTTCTTCGAGCAATTCCACCAGTAAGAATTCGCGGTCTTGGTCGGGAACGAACTTGCCTGAAACATTGGCATGAATTTCGAATAAACCTATCGTTTCCTCGATGAACTCGTCGATCTCTCTGGTTTTCTGCCTCAGCAGTTGCATTTCCATGGTGCCAATGTCCTGCCGGTGAGTCAACGTGATAAACGTCAGAGCAGTGATGCCCATCAAAATCAGGGGTCCTAATCCCAGGATTGTAAACGCCAGAGTAAATTTTGAACCCAAGCTTTGGAAAAATTTCATGCTAGTAAGTTAAGCCCAATTTGGCTTTGGCCTCTAAAGACAAATGCGTGATCGAAAGCGGCCGGTAGCGCCCATGACCCATGATGTCCTCGGATGAAGGAATATTACTGTCCAGATCATAACTATCTGGTAAGCCCAAGGTGTGGCCGAATTCGTGCGCAAAAATCGTTTGGCCATAATCCTTATAGCTTTCGGAAGTCAAATAATAGTTCGATGCCAGAAAAGTCGGCAAGCTGCCCTCGGAAAGTACGGCTAAGTTTTGATTCTGCGCGTCTTTTTTAATAATCGTAGCTGTGGACCCCGCGCCTTCATAAAGAATGCCAATGACCCGAAAACTCAAGCTGCCATTGTCGGCAAACAAAGCTGAATATAAATCACCGCCGGGATTAAAAACTCGGATCAAAAGCTCATCTTGGATACGAAGCAGAGCACTGGGGTTTCCCAAAGCCACAGCGTCGCCGTCATAGTCCAAGCCTCCGAGTTTTCCAATAATCGGCTGCGGGTAGACGGCAAAATCAATGCTCACGGCATGGTGAAATTGTAGCTCGTAGAATTTTTTTAACTCCGTCATGGTGTCAGTTAAATTTTTCTGCCAAGCAATGCTGATTTGTTCCTGCCGGTCATTCGGGACAAAATAAAAAGCCTTGATCAGAACGGAGTTAATTTCCATACTTGGATCATCAGCATAGTGAATTTTATTCTGCACGGAAATTTCGAAAACTGATTGCTGCCGCTGGCTTATAATATAAAAAGCCATACCAGCGATCAATCCGAGTAGGGCGACCAGGCTGAATATTTTAGCGACTTTGGACATATTTTTTATAAAAACCCTGCTGAAAAAATTCCACAATCAGCAGGGTCAAGTTACTTAATTCACCTCTGGGCTCTTGCTGCGCTATTGAATCGGTTCCCCGACTGAATGCAGTTTCAAATCGCTGGCGGAAACCCGAATGATCTGATTGGACCTAAATCCGAGGCTGGTCATAATTTTGGTTGAGACCAAGGGCCTCAGAGTGGAACCAAAGACTAAATAGATCGTGGCAGGCAACCCCCGAACCAAAACCCCACTGGGCAAACCCATAGTTGTTCCATCTGAATAAAGTTCGGAGTCAGGCATGGTGATCACATAAATTGAATTAACCCAGGCCTTGAGTACGGCGGTACTGGGGAAGGCTCGCTTTTTGCCGTCTTCCAGCATATATATGGTCGCTCGGCCGGCATACTTAAAGATTGTGCCGGACGGTCGAGCTAAATCGCCCGTGGTGGGCATGGCCGCGACCGCGTTGTTATCAATAGCTTGAATCTGATGGAAGCGGTAGCCAAGGCCCAAGAATTCCTCCGCGGAAGTAAATGGCCGCTTTTTATTTTCAATCACGAGAAACACTGTCGGGTCCGATTTCGCCTTAATTAGCGTGCCGGACTTAAGCGTGACGTTGTTACCGCTTTGGAATGTAACCGAAGCCGGAATGGTCACGATCGACCGGCTGCCGGAAACGTGATTTTTGAAGACCGAGAAATCAGTGATCGGATATTTGACGCCATTCTGCAAAAGATAAACTGTCGGGTTGTTGGCGTACTTAAAGAGTAATCCGGATGGATATTTATCGACAGAAGCTCCAGTCGCAATTGGGGTCGAGGGGCCAGAGGTACTGCCAGTGACCGTCACCGTAAGCAACTCCGAAGCCTGGGAACTGTTTCCGGCGGCATCCACGGCTTCTAGATAGTAATAATATGTCTGGCCAATGCTGACCGCGGAGTCAATGTATCGGCTACCAGTAACCAATTCGGAAAGAATGGAACCTGGTTCTGATATCGACTCGGAGCGGCTGACGCGGGTATGATGGAAATCCGCCTTTGGATCCACCCAGGTTAGCGTGACTTGGGTCGCGGCAGTTAACTGATAACTAATCTCGCTGGGCATGGCTGGTGGCGTCGTATCCGCCGGTGCGAGGAGCGCAAACCTGGTTAAGTGGTTGATTCGGATGACAAAGGCTTGATTATCTTTATCCAGAGTGTAATCGCTAATCTCAACCCAGGCACCGGTGGTGTCGTCATAATAGTTTGGCTTAAGCGCGTCAATGTTTACTCCTTCGGTCAGCAGCGAGGCCTGATCATAAGGGAAAGTAATTTCAAGATCATCAGTAAAAGATTTGATGGCGGTACCAATCTGGTCTTTGATATCAATTTGCCAAACTGTCCCGACCACTTTGGCATCAGCAGAAGAAGCAACCTCAATGGTCGGTGTCATCTCCACGTTAACCGTACCGGATGTTCCTGCGGCTTGGGCAGGAATAACCACTTGCAATCCATCTTGGGCCTGAGCCACAATTGTCTCAACCACGGACTTCACAATGTCCACGGACTTGGGGAAAGCCGTAGCCGAATACTGAACTAAAGTCAGCACCATGCCAGTGGTTGCATGTTCAGTGTTGATGGTGATTTCACCTGATTTGTATGGAAAGCCAGCAACTTCCCTACCCGCTCCCACGTGATAAGAGCCGGCATAAGGCACAATGATTGTAAACTCACCGTTAACGTTGGTTCGGCCATAAGCATTGCCGCCCTGTTCTGACCAAGCCCAAATAAAAGCATCCGAGACCGCCGAGCCGTCTTCCAAGGAAACCTTACCGAAAAGAGCCACGCTACTTGCGGCTGTAAGCTTGGTAAACTTTAATGTTAGTTCCTGGGTTTGTACACTTCCCACCTCAATAAACTGCGGATTTGGATTGACAAATCCTAACTCCGTCGGCAGGTAGCCGCGAAGTATATATTTGCCAGGCGTGACCAAAAATACAGCCTTGCCGTCAGCCTCTGTCCGCCGGTACTGGGCCGGGGAATTTTCCTGCTCCAGCATAATCCCAGCGTTCGGCAATGTTAAGCCTTGGTCATCGATCACGGTAACGATAATTTTTGAGTCAAAAGTCGGGACAATGAAGTCTAAAACTCTGGTTTCAGCTGCGTCGCCCGTAAACTCAACATCCTGGAAATATCCTGGCCATTGCCAGCTGGCGGTCATAGGATTCCTTGGCCGAAAACTAACTTTATGCTTGCCAGTTCCAACCATGAACTTAAAACTGCCCAAGGAGTCCGTGACCGCACCTGTCCAGGAATTGGTGGTTTCATTATAAGCGCCAACCTCCGCGTCCGTGACTGGCTGGCCATTCGAAAACCTTATCGTCCCGCTGATAACTTTCGCAACCGTGGTTACCAAACTGAATTGAAAGTTAAAGCGCTTGCTTTCACCGTCCATGATCGCGACCGTCGTCGCCGACGGTTTAATCAAATCTGTCCGGTTATAAGGCGGGTAAAACTCCAGCATGTAGGTTGCGGGAGGCAAACTGATGACATAAGATCCATTAGCATCAGTCATGCCCCCAAAACTCATAGTAAAGTTAGAAGCGAACACATGTATTCCAACATTTGAGACTGCCGAGCCTGCGGAATCAGTAACCGTACCCACTAAACTTGAGTTATAAGTTGTGGCTGCGGCCGGACACCCGGCATAATAACCAGAAGCGACAGCGGTAAACTTACAAGTATAATCCGAGGCCAAACTGGCTCCGGCTTTGTTTTTAACTCCGGCCTTAATGACACTTATGTATTCCACTCCAGCCACGAGCGGATTGCTGGAGATAAGGTTAATGTAAAAATCGCTGGTCTGCATAGTTCCAGGAACTAAGATCGTAGCCGGATCCGTCGCCTTGTGCAAAAAAACGTTTTGTGCGGTAAACGTGGATCGGTCCATTTCGGTATTAAACCCAATTCCAATGGTAGATTTTCCATCCGTGCCGACGGACGCGCCCCACGATTCCACTCTGGGAGCTGGCTGCGAAACCGCCGTTCCGGTTGCGGAAACATTATCCAGATAAGTATACGCAGAACAACCAGAGCCGGACAAACACGCCTGAACGCGGTAATCATAGCTCGTGCCAGCGGGAAGGCCGATGTCCGTGTAGGTCGTGGTGTTGGAGCCGGTCAGTTGAATTAGAAAAGTATAAGTGCTGGCACTGGTGAGTTTCCGGTCAATATTGAACTTGTCTTCGTTGGTAGAGTTGTCATTCCAGGCCAAAGGGATGGTGGAAGCAGACGTCGGCCCAGCTAAACGCAAATTGGATGGAGCTGTAGGAACTCCACTACTGCCGCCAACTGTTGCAAACACCACATTGCTCGTTCCGGAACAGCCACTGGAAGTGCACGCGAGTACATAATATTCGTGAGTGCCGGCTGGCGCATTGATATGAACCGCTGACGTAACATTGGTTCCCACACTGTTCAAAAAATTCCAGGTGGTGGTCCCAGACATCCGATCAAAAACCTTAAATTCGGTTTCGTTGCTGGAATTATCAGTCCAGGTCAGCGTGACGTTGGAGCCGGAAACGGATGTGGTCAGAGCCGACGGGGAAGAAGGAAGACTGCCACTGCCACCACTGCTGGAAGCAGCCACGCTGAATCCGGCTGAAACAGTAACCGGTGAACAGGTG
>MFEJ01000012.1:23605-27072 GCA_001779915.1 Candidatus Doudnabacteria bacterium RIFCSPHIGHO2_01_FULL_45_18
GCGACATGGTATTAGCGCTGCCCGTGAAGGTATTGTAAGTAGTTGCCGCGCCTGAAGAATTGACTAGCTGGACCATAACGTAACTGGCGTTACCTGAAGGCGTACAAGTCCAAGTGTAGTCAACATTTTCGCCTGCGACATATGAAGTCTTATTATTGGCAAAAGTCAAAGTCAGTCCGGTGCAGGATGAACCACTGCTCCCGCCACTAGTTGATACCCCGATCAAATAAGCTTGACCAGAACAACCGCTCCCCGCTAGACAAGCCTGCACGCTGTAGTCATAGCTGGTACCTGCGGGAAGACTGATATCAGTGTAATTGGTCACATTGGACCCAAGTTGAGTAAGATAAACATAGGTGTTGGCTGTGGTCAATTTCTTATAAAGCACAAAATGAGTTTCATTAGTAGAGTTATCAGTCCATGCCAGAGGAATGGTGGATGCCGACACGGGTCCGTTTAGCCCCAGATTGCTTGGCGCGGTTGGCGGACTAGTTTGAGCTATGACCAGAGATGGAATTAGCGACAAAATCAAAACCGCAGCTAAAACTGCGGCCAAAATAGTATTAAAAACTGACCTTTCGGACCTGCCTACCGGCCAGGCAGGAAAAGCCAATGCTTGTATCTTCGTCATATTTTTGTTTCTTGTCCGCCGAAGCTTTATGCGAAGGCGGATTGTTTCTTCTCTCAAGGACTTAATTCTATATATATTATAGCACAAAAACCGACGCTTGTCCAGCGACTTCTGTATAAGTTCAACAAATAAACGCAACAAGCATCAGCGTTTACTGATTTAAATACTCTTGAAATAATCTAAGAAATCTGTTAAAATTGTTTAGCGTTCGGGCGTAGCTCAGCGGTAGAGCGGCTGACTGTTAATCAGCGGGTCGCTGGTTCGAATCCAGCCGCCCGAGCCATAAGAAAAAATGTCATCTTCTGATGGCATTTTTTCTTTTAGATCCAAGCGCTGGATTCGAAGGGTTGAAGTGAGGCAAGTCCGTTCATGATGCACGGACGCAGCTGAACGATCGACGGAAGCGAGTGACGCAGCTTCCGGCGCAACCCCGCCTGAATCGTCACCAGACGATTCACCGAATCCAGCCGCCCGAGCCATATAGAAAAATCCCAGGCAATGCTGGGATTTTTCTATACCCTAAGTAGAGTTAGAACCAAAACAATAGTGAGTATCGAGGTGGTAATTGTTTTTTATCAGCCTTAGGTATATAGTTAATGTGTCATTGATTAAATCATATATGAAAATTAAAGCATTTATATCATCTCTCTTAGTAGCTGTAGTCCTTCTAGGTTCGCTGTCTTTTGCCGAGGCCAAAGTAAAGGTGAAGGGATATACCAAACAGAGCGGCACTTATGTGCAGCCATACATTAGGACTTCTCCGAACAAGACAAAGTTAGATAACTATTCTACAAAGGGCAATATCAATCCATATACAGGCAAAAAAGGCACTGTTAGTCCCTATAAGGCTCCAAAGATAACTCCATACAAAGCACCGAAGACTACTACTAAGAAAAAATAAATGTATGAAGAGCGGCTGAAAGGCCGCTTTTTATGTCTGATTTTATTGATTTAAAGAAAGTCCATATTACTCGCTCAATTCCTAAAGAACCTAAAGAAGAATCCAAGTTTACTTATGAGAAGGACGAACAAGCACTAGAATACGAAGAATCGCCCTGAAGAGGGTTATTTGTTATTATTCGAGTATGAATAAAGCTACGGTTCGGAGCCATTATTTACCGATTACATATCTAAAGCATTTTTTGCTTGAGAATAGATTAAAGATGTATAAAAAGGGCGAAAAGTTTTTCAAAAGGGGTTTGCCAGCCGATAGAATCATAAATGTAATTGGTGAAGAAGGTTTAAAAAATGTTGGATTAGAGAATAACCTTTATCAGATTGCTGTAGATGGATTTAGTAGCGATGATATAGAAGAAATATTTATAGAATATGGCGAGAAATATTACAATGATATTATTGCGGAAATTGAAACGCTAAATAGTAATCAAAAAATATCGCAATCTATTAAGGACAAACTTTGTCTGTTTATGGCGGCAATGAAAGTGCGTACACCTCAATTCAAAAGAGAATCTGATGAAATGAGTTCAACTTTTCAGAAGCACAGAATGACGATAAAAATGCAAAATACCTCCCCCGAAGAATTACAGGAACAATATAAAGAAATTTCAGGAGGCGAAGAGGCGACGGTTGAAGAAATGGAAAAATTAAGACAAACCTTTATTAAAAAAGAATACGATTTAAAATATCCTAATGCTCATTTTTTACGGTTTGCACTGTCAACTTTGGAAATGTATGCCGATGTGTTTCATAGTATGAATATGGTTATTTTAAAAAGCAGAAGCGATAGGTATTTTATAACTTCAGACAATCCTGTTGTACATTTTGTACCCAAAGATAAAGTAGACTTTTATAATAATTACAAAAGTTTAATGAGCCATCATACAGAAGTTTTCTTCACTCTTAGCAAGAACCTTGCCGTTTTTCTTACTCGAAAGGATTTTAAGGAAGTTTTACAAGATGCCGATAGAGAGATAACTGATACTATCAACTATAATATTTCAGTAAACTCTTTTGATTTTATTTTTTCACCCCTTGAAATGAATTCATTGAATGCTTTTTCAGAAAAGTATATTCCATATCCTTTCAAATTCAGGATAAGCTAATAGCAATAGTATAAATTCGATAATTTCTGTGTGTGGGTACCCAAAGGTTTTGACGTAGGCCTCAAAAGGGTCTGGGGGGTTGTGCCACCCCTTCAATAATTTTAGACTAGTTCCAAAAGTCCTTGTAAATTCTCCATGGCAAGCTCGTAAGCAGGCAGAAGCTCTTGCCAGTCAGCCTTTCTGTAAGCCTTCCATCGTTCTATCACGGTACTAGTCTGCGAGCCAAATGAAAAAATCCCAGGCAATGCTGGGATTTTTCTATGCTAAAGTTTCAAGCCGGCTTTTGAGTTTTCGTTAGGTCAAAAACGGTATTATCTAAATTGGCTTTGATGGGAACTGTGAAATTAAAGGTTGAGCCCTTGCCTTCACCTGTGGATTCCACCCAAATTTTGCCTTTATGATACTCGATAATTACTTTGGCCACATAGAGTCCGAGTCCTAACCCTACCGAATTTCTCACAGGACTCTTGCCGCGATCAAATTTCTCGAAGATATGGGCAAGCTGATTCGGTGCAACTCCCCTGCCAGAGTCTGTGACTTTGAAAAATAAATCTTTTTTCGTCTGGCCAACCTCCACCAAAATCTTGCCTTTCTGCGTGTATTTGATGGCGTTATCAATCAAGTTATTTATCACTTGCCGCAATTTTTCTTTATCCGCCGTAATTACGGGCAGGGCTTGCGCTGGCTTCTGGTAGACCAGTTCCAGTTTCTTCATCTCGGATTGTGGTAAAAGCTGATCCACTGTCACTTGGGTGATTTCATTTAGATCAGTT
>MFEJ01000013.1 GCA_001779915.1 Candidatus Doudnabacteria bacterium RIFCSPHIGHO2_01_FULL_45_18
TTATTGGCACTGACTCGATGCCGACTATCAATTCGTCAGCAGAATTTGTTTCCGCTATTGTCGTGCATCGAAAGAGCCGCGGGGGAATTTATTTTTGGTCAAAACGACACGAAACCAAATTGCATACACTGCGTCAACGGATTTTTCAAGAAGCGACGCACTCCTTAAAATTGGCCGAGCAGTTGATAGAAAGGCTTAGGCAACTTAATGTTTTGGATTTTAATCTGACTATTCACGTGGACGTGGGACCGAATGGCGAAACCAAAAAAATGATGCACGAAATTGTGGGGATGATTCGCGGCAACGGCTTTGCGGTGAAAACTAAACCAGAATCTTATGGCGCTTCATCAGTGGCTGACAGACACACATAGGTAAAAACCAAAAAAACGGCCAACCGGCCGTTTTTTATTTAGCTAAGTCCGAGGATTGTTTTCAGTTTTTTTTCGATGACTGGTTTAGGCGCGGCACCCACCATCTCGCCGATGATTTTGCCATTCTGAAAGACTTTCAGCGAGGGGATGCTTAGAATTTGATAACTTTGGGTGGTTTTGGGGTTTTCGTCAACATTCATTTTGCCAACCATTAGGTGATCCTTGAGATCAGTTGCAAGTTGTGTGACCGCTGGTGAGACCATTTTGCACGGTCCGCACCATTCGGCCCAAAAATCTACGAGAAAGGGTTTGTCTGATTTCAAAACCGTTTGCTCAAAATTAGCATCAGTTAAGGTAATTTCCATAAATTCGTTTTAATTGTGATATCATTATAACAAAGATCCGATGTTAAACAAAATCACTTACGCAATTCTAGGAATCGGGATATTTTTTGTTTTTTCCCCCCGTGACGTGCACGATTCTACCAAAAACGCCGTAGTTTCCGCTACTACGGCTCGAAGCCAGAGTTTTTCTAATCTGGTTCCTTCGCCAGAAATACGGGCAAATTTGACTCAACCTGCGCTTACTGCCAAAGCAAGCGTGGCCTTTGATCTTGATTCGGGTACGATTTTATATGCCAAAAGTTTAGATGAATTGCTGCCTATTGCCAGTCTAACCAAACTTTTAACCGCTTTGGTAGTCGTAGAAAATGCCGATTCGGATGATGAAGTGACAATTGCAAATGCGGCAGAATTTACGGAGGGAGAGATTATTAGTGTAGATAATTTACTAAAAGCCATGTTGATTGCCTCCAGCAATGAGGCGGCTATGGTTTTAGCAAATTTTGTTGCGGGAAGTCAAGAAAATTTTTCAGTCTTGATGAATAAGAAAGCGGAGCAAATGGGTTTGGCCGCCACGCATTTTTCCACTCCGGTCGGATGGGATATTGGAGACAACTATTCTAACGCCTGGGATTTAATTAAGATTACCCAGGAGTTTCTCAAAAATTCCAAACTTCGACAGATTGTGGCGACTAAAGAAATTACCATAACATCCTCTGATGGTAAACTCATACACCAACTAAGAAATACTAACAATCTTTTGCATGATAATCCAAATGTGGTCGGCATTAAAACTGGATTTACTGCACAAGCCAAAGGGAATCTCATTGTCTTAATCAACCATTCTGATAGCCAAATTTTAACCATTGTCCTGGGAAGTGATAATCGAGAAGACGATACTCAAAAACTTTTAGACTGGGCATTTCAAGCATACAAGTGGTAAGATATCCATTTGGTTGATTGCGCCATTTGTGGTATAATTTCGTCATGAAATCAGTTTTTACAATTCAGAAACCCAAATAAAATGAGTACTTCGCAAGCCGTAATTAAAATTTTCAGTTTAGCCACAATTGCTTTTGTGATGGCCATGGCTTTGACCCCACTGTTTACCAATTTTGTTTATAAATATAAGTTTGGCAAAAAAATTCGGGCGGAGGGTGATACTCCAATTTATTCCAAGTTGCATGAGAAGAAAAATGGTACGCCGACCATGGGCGGTATTTTAGTTTGGCTGACAACAATTGTCCTAGCCACGATTTTTTGGTTTTTAGATCGGGTAGCACACGTTGAGTTTTTCCATCGTTTAAATTTTTTAACGCGGCAGCAAACCCTGCTGCCTCTGGGCGCCCTAACCGCCACGGCTTTGCTGGGACTTTTGGATGATTATTTAGGGGTTAGAGGTATTGGGGGCGGCAAGGGTGGGGGGCTTCGGATTCGTCATCGTTTGCTGTTTTACACCTTGGTCGCGGTTGTGGGTGCTTATTGGTTTTATTATAAATTGCAGTTTGATATTTTACATCTCCCGGGTTTTGGTGATTTTACGATTGGACTTTGGTATATCCCGCTGTTTATTTTTGTGGTCATTGCCACCAGTTTTTCCGTGAATCAAACTGATGGACTGGACGGTCTTGCCGGTGGAGTTTTAGCGACTTCTTTTTTGTCTTACGGATTGATCGCGTTTTTGCAAACCAGATTTGAGCTGGCCGCGCTTTGCGGGGTTTTAGGTGGATCACTTTTGGCATTTTTGTGGTTTAATATTTTTCCAGCCAGGTTTTTTATGGGTGATACGGGCGCCATGTCACTGGGAACTGTTCTGGCAGTGATTGCTTTTTTGACTAATTCTGTAGCTGTGCTTCCGTTGATCGGCATTGTTTTAGTTTTAGAGTCAGGATCAACTTTATTGCAGTGGGTTTGTCGCCGACTGACCGGTGAAAAATTATTTTTGTCTTCACCGCTGCACCATCATTTTGAGGCAAGAGGTTGGCCAGAGACGAAAGTCACCATGCGATTTTGGTTACTTTCCGCGGTTGGCGCCTTGATTGGAGTCGCGGTTAATTTAATTGGACGATAAGTATGTACGATATTTTAATCAAAAATGGCACCCTGATCGACGGCACTGGAACCCCGGCTAAAAAGTCGGACGTGGCGATTGAAAAAGGAAAAATTGTTGATCTTGGTCCAAACATTTCCGCCAAAGCGGGTCTGGTGATTGACGCACAGGATAAATTTGTCACCCCAGGATTTATTGATATTCAAAACCACTCCGATTCTTACTGGACAATTTTTGATCATCCAGCGCAAACGAGTCTGTTGTCCCAGGGAATTACCTCCATCATTATGGGCAACTGTGGCGCCTCGTTAGCGCCGCTTTTGACGAAAGAATCCATTAAGACCATTCAGAAGTGGCACAGTTTGAGCGGCATCAATATTAATTGGGCGACGATGTCCGAATTTTTGCAAGTTTTATCTTCGTTGTCACTGGGCGTAAATGTTGGAACCCTGGTTGGCCACGCGGTCCTAAGGCGAGGACTGATTGGTGATGCGGTGCGCCAACTGACCCAAGATGAATTGAAAGTTATGGATAAATCTTTAAAGGACGCCTTGCAACAAGGGGCATTCGGTTTTTCAATGGGTTTAATCTACGCTCATGAAGTTAATTCCAGTTTAACCGAGCTGTCAGAATTGGCTGCGAATCTCGCGTCTTCTAAAAAATACTTAAGTGTGCATTTGCGTTCGGAAGCTGGACACATCTTGGATAGTTTAAGCGAAGTCCTTGAGTTTGCGGGCGGGGTTGGCATTCCCATTAAAATTTCTCATCTTAAGATTCGGGGGCCAAAGAATTGGCATTTGTTTGATCAGTTAATGAGCAAATTGGAGGTCGCGTATCACCAAGGTGTTAATATTTCCTTTGATGTATATCCATATAGCACCAGTTGGTCGGTGCTTTATACCTATTTACCGAAATGGGCGTATGAGGGAGGTCGGACACAAATTTTGCAAACACTTGCCGACAGTATTAGTCGGAGAAAAGTTTTGGATTATTTGCGCGACCAGAACCAAGAGTATGAAAACATTATCGTGGCCGAAGCTGCGGGCAATGATAATTTTGTGGGTAAAACTATCAAACAAATCGCGCAAAATCAAGGAGTCTCCGCCGCTGATGGCATGCTAAATATCATCGCGGCAACCAGCGCACAAGTAATTGTCTTTGATCACAATCTGTCAGAAGAGCATGTGGAACTATTTTGTACCTCACCGCTGTCTTTTATCGCCACCGACGGAGCTGGGTATTCAGGAACGCATAAGGAATTGATTCATCCAAGGTGTTTTGGAGCCATACCTAGATTTTTGAAAATGGTGCGCGAGAAAAAGATTTTGAAATGGGAACAAGCCATCGAAAAATTGACCCTCGGACCCGCCAAACTTTTGGGATTGACTGATCGGGGAGTAATCGCCATTAATAAATCGGCAGACGTGGTGGTTTTTGATCCAAAAACAGTTACCGATCTCGCGGACTATAACAACCCCAATCAACAATCCCTGGGAATTGATTTTGTCGTGGTTAACGGCAAATTAGCTTTTGCCAACAAGCAAGTCTTAAACTTCAATGGCCAGGTTATTCGAAGGTAAAAAAGTTGGAGTGGTGGGATTGGGGGTCAATAACCGGAGACTGGCGGAATTTTTATCTTCGCAAGATGTGAAGTTTGAAGTCATTGAGAATTGGAAAGACGCTAATGAATTAGTTGGTCGGCTAGATGGGTTTGATTTGATTTTCCGAACTCCTGGCTTGCCGTATCTATCAGTCGCAATTCAACAGGCGAAAGGCTGCGGTGCTGAAATTTCCAGTCAGACAAAATTATTTTTTGAATTATGTAAAGCTAAGATTATTGGCGTGACAGGTACGAAAGGCAAAGGCACGACTTCCAGTTTGATCACGAAAATTTTAGAAGCGGGTGGCTACAAGGTTTGGCTTGGAGGCAATATCGGCCGCGATCCATTTGAATTTTTAGAACAAATTAGTCCTTCTGACATTGTGGTATTGGAACTTTCCAGTTTTCAACTGCAAGATCTTGCCCAATCTCCACACATTGCGGTAGTATTGGCCATAACGCCTGATCATTTAAATCATCATAAAGATTTTGAGGAATACATCCGTGCGAAATCGCAAATTTTAGCCCACCAAACAAATGAAGATTTTGCGATTTTGCATCCGGACTTGCCAGATTGGTTCAAAAAGTTGGGGAAAGGTAAGAAAATTTTTTTTGATTCCAATCAATTTGCCGATGTTCCAAGAAAGCTTTTAGGGCTTCACAATCTTCAGAATATTGTAGCGGCGTCGGAAGTCGCGAAACTCCTTAACGTGAATGCGGATATTATCAGAAAAACCGTGGCGGAATTTGAAGCCCTGCCGCACCGCTTGAAAGTTTTAAAACACATTAATGGTATTACATATGTAGACGACACTTTTAGTACCAGCATTGAGTCAACCCTTGCCGCGCTTGATGCGATTGTCGGGAATTTGGTTCTGATTGTCGGTGGTTCGGATAAGGGCTTGGATTTTACGCGCCTTGGTGAGCATATAAAAAATTCGAAAAAAATCCAAGGCATTGTGGTTATCGGTGATGTGACCGAACTGATTGTCAAAAGTCTACAAGGTTTTAACGGGAGAATACTGACAGGAGCGAAAAATATTTCGGAAATTTTAGCGCAAGCGCAAAACATGTCTTCATCCGGCGACACAATTTTGTTTTCACCAGCCACTGCTAGTTTTGGGATTTTTAAAAATGAAATGGATAGGGGAGAACAATTCGTCGGTTTTGTAAATAAACTATGAAAAAGCGAATTTTACCAAAGCTAGACGCTTATCTTTTATGGATCGTTTTGATCCTGTTAGTCACAGGGCTGTTGATTTTATCTTCGGCCTCAACTGTTTTGTCGTACCAGCGATTTGGCAATAATTATTATTATTTTTTACGGCAATTGTTGTTCGGCGCTATCCCTGGTTTGATTCTCATGTACTTTTTTTCCCGTATTGACTATCATTTCTGGCAAAAGATGGCGCCGTTGTTTATTTTAGTTGGGATTGGTGGGTTGGTCGCCGTATTGATTCCTGGAATCGGATTTAAAGTCGGCAATGCCCGAAGATGGATTGACCTTGGTCTGTTTCTTTTTCAGCCTGCGGAATTTGTAAAACCGGCAGTGATTGTTTATTTGGCTAGTTGGTATGACAAGCGCCAGCATCATGCTCACGATTTATATTATGGATTTTTGCCAAGCCTTGGGATTGTGGGTTTGGTCGCCGGACTGATTATTTTGGAGCCAGATATTGGCACCATGCTTGTGTTGGCAGCGATTGCGGCGGTAATGTTTTTTATCGGAGGCGTGCGCATGCGTTATATCTACACCACGGCGGCCTCGGCCCTGCTCGTGCTATGGCTTTTGATTAAGGCGGCACCGTACCGTGCTCAAAGATTTTTAGCTTTTCTAAACCCTTCCGTTGACACGAAGGGAATTTCTTATCAGATCAACCAGGCGCTTCTGGCCATTGGTTCGGGTGGAGTGTGGGGGGTGGGGTTTGGTCAATCCAGGCAAAAGTATAGCTATTTGCCGGAGCCGATTGGCGATTCAATTTTCGCCATCATGTCCGAGGAATTGGGATTTATTCGGATTGCAATAATTCTTTTCCTGTTCCTACTTTTGGCTTACCGCGGCTTTAAAATTGCCCGAACTGCCCCAGACACCTTCGGTAAATTAACAGCTGGCGGGATCACAGCGTGGCTGACCATCCAGGCGTTAATCAATATCAGCGGGATTACTGGGCTAACTCCTTTAACTGGCATTCCTCTGACTTTTGTGTCTTATGGTTCAACGGCTATGGCTGTCAGTTTGGCCGGGATTGGAATTCTTTTGAATATTTCCCGTTTCAGCGCCGTGCACTCAGACAATTAACATGACTGTAAAATTTTCTAAAATTGATATTGTTGGGATGAAGCTCAAACGAGAAAGAATCATCCGTAAGCCGCAGCCTTTATTAATTGGTGCGCCCAAAATTCGACTCCCGCGTTTTAGCCATTGGCCGAAAATTGTCTCGTTTGCCGTATTTATAATCATTATAACCTTGGTCTTGCAAGGTTTAACTTATTTATCCAAGGCTCGGTCATGGCGCGGGGAAATTTTAGGGGTCGCCACTTCCGCGTATTCTGATCTGGCTGCGGGCGGTGAGAATTTAAGCCAACAAAATTTAAGTTCTGCAAGTAAGTTGTTTGCCTCGGCTTCCCAAAACATTAATTTAGCTTTAGATAAACTAAATGATTATAAGCTATTAACCTGGGCTTACCCACAAGCTTCAAGCGCTGATCATATTTTGTCTGGTGCGGGATTTTTAGCTCGGGCCGGTCAGCGATTATCTTCCGCTCTAAGTTTATTTGAAGAATTAAAAGTAAGCAGTAAGGGGATTGAGACAATCGATTTTGAATTGAAACTCTCGATCAACCAAAAATATCTTATAGAAAGCAGGAATCTGGTGCAGCAAGCTTCGGATGAGTTTAGTAAAGTCAGCAGCGTGCCCTTGGATTACACCGAAACTTTAACCCAAGCTAAAATCCAAGTTGCGCAACTTGCAAGAGCTTTGGATCAACTTATCGGTCTAGAGAGCGTGTATTTGGAGATATTTTCCGGAGAGAAAATTTATTTATTGGTTTTTCAAAATTATGATGAGCTGCGGGCAACCGGGGGATTTATTGGCACTTATGGAGTTCTAAAAACCAATCACGGAATGATAACCAATTTATCCATTGATAGCATTTATGATTTGGACAGCCAAATTTACGAGCAGATAGCAGCGCCTGGCCCCATGCAGCCCGAAATTCCTCGTTGGGGAATTCGCGATGCCAACTGGTTTGCCGATTTCCCGACAACCGCTACCAAGCTCCTATATTTTTTTGAAAAAGGCTCGCAAACGGCAGACGGCGTGATTGCGATTACTCCCCAGTTATTTGAAAATTTGCTAGATGTTGTCGGGCCGATTGATATGCCGGAATATGATACGGTTTTGACAACGGAAAATTTTCAAAAAGTTGCGCAACAGAAAACGTCGGTGGAATATGATCGTCAACTAAATGAGCCGAAGAAGTTTTTGGCTGATTTAGCGCCAATTCTACTTGACCGCCTAATCAATCTTGAGAAAGACCAGTGGCTAGGCGTGTTACAAATCTTACAAAATAACTTGCAGCAAAGGCAAATTTTGTTGTTTAGCAAAGATCTGATCACACAGAGGCAGATTTCGGATTTAGGATTCAGCGGCGAAATTTTATCAACCGAGTATGATTACATCAGTATTATCAATTCAAATTTGGGTGGAACTAAGACTGACCTAAATATGGATCAGGGCGCTAAATTAGAAAGCAAGATTTTATCTGACGGTTCAATAATAAATAATTTGACTATTCGTAGAACAAACGCCGCCGCAGAGGAAAACAAGAATTATATGAGAGTGTTGGTGCCTTTGGGTAGCCAACTGGTTTCGGCTTCCGGTTTTGATGAACATCAGTATTTTGATTCGGTCAGTCGCGATCTTAACACTGATCCTGATTTGGCTGCATGGGACGACGGTAGCCTACATTCCAACGCGTATGTTCGGACTGAAACTGGCAAAACCGAATTCGCTGGTTGGGTGATTACTAGTCCAGGAGAAGAACAAACAGTCACCCTGACATATGTTTTGCCATTTAAAGCTTCGGTTGATCATGGATATTGCTTGTTGGTCCAAAAACAATCCGGCGCTAAAGCCTATCAATTCGACGGCAATTTAAATTTAGGACAATTTCGGACCAATTGGCTGGGGCCAAATACAACACTTTATGGAAATATCGTGCAATTCAGCTCTCACAGCAATACTGACGATTTTTGGCCTATGGTCATAACCAAATGAATCCCGTTAGAAATTTTACGTTGTTATGTTCACTGTTAAAAGCATATTTTGACGTGTTGATTATAAATAATATTATTAATTTGACGAATCTCTATTTCTAACGGGATGAATGTAAAAACTTTTCCGAATAACCAAATTGGCATGGCCACGATTATTATCGCGGCGTTTTCGTTGTTGGCTAAAATTTTGGGTTTGGTGCGTGATGCCGTGTTTTCTCACCAATTTGGGGCTGGGATAATGATTGATGCTTATTTTGCCGCATTCCGAGTCCCGGATTTTATTTATAATTTATTGATCCTTGGAACTTTTTCTGTGGCGTTTATTCCGGTGTTTTCCGAGTACCTGCTGAAAGACCAACGGGACGCCAACCGGCTGGCCTCAAGCATCATCAATGTCACCCTGCTCATGATGTTGGTTTTAATCGCTCTGGCTTTTATCTTAATAACTCCCTTGACCCATGCTATTGCTCCCGGATTTAGGGGCGAGTCGTTTGAGTTAACCAGGTTGTTCACGAAAATATTTTTGCTTTCGCCGCTGATTTTGACTTTGTCGTCAATTGTTTCCAGTATGCTGAATACCTATAAGCGGTTTGCCCTGGTCGCGATTGCTCCCGTAGTTTATAACCTCTCAATTATTGCCGGAGTCATTTGGTTGTATCCGATTTTCGGCCCAGCGGGATTGGCGTACGGAGTCGTGATTGGCGCGTTTTTGCATTTTATCATCCAAGTCCCTCAAATTTTTGCGCTTGGGTTTCGTTATTCGTTAAAAATCGTTAGTTCGGACGAAGGGTTCAGGAAATTTTGGAAACTTTATTGGCCGAGAATTTTTTCCATGGGTACGGAACAGGTCACGGCGCTGATTGTCAGCGTGTTCGGATCGTTTTTGGGCGCTGGCGCCTTGGCCGCGTTTTATTACGCGAATAATCTGCAGTCGGTTTTTTTGGGAGTGTTTGCGTTTTCATTTGCCATTGCCATTTTCCCCATCCTCTCGGATTTATTCAACCAAAAAGCCGAGCGAGAATTTAAAGACGTCTTGGCTCAAACGACTATCCAAATCCTGTTTTTCATTATCCCGATTTCAATCCTGATGCTGGTTTTAAGAGCGCAAATTGTCCGTTTGGTCTTAGGTATTGGCCAAGCGACGAATTTTTCGTTTACGGACACGAAAATGGTTGCCCAGGCTTTAGGCCTGTTTTGTGTTTCATTGTTTGCCCAAAGTCTGATCCCCCTTTTTACCCGGGCATTTTATGCTTTACAAAATACTATCATTCCCGTGGTTATTGGCCTGGTCACGATTGGCTCGAATATTGTTATTACATATTATTTTACTCGCGTTTTTGGTATTGCCGGCATGGCGCTTTCTTTTTCCGCAACAAATCTTATCAATCTGACACTTTTGATTATTAAGCTGCATCACAAGTTAGGGAATATCCATGACCAATACCTGATTGCTAACACCCTGAAAATTAGCATTGCATCGTTGGTGGCCGGCGCTGGGGCTTACATGTCTTTGTATATGGTGGCGCCGATGGTTAATATGCAGACTTACATTGGCGTTCTGATTCAAGCATCTGTCGCGGCTTTAGTTGGTATCCTGGCTTACTTAGGAGTCGGTTGGCTGTTGGACTTGGCAGAAACCCGTGATTTGGTTAAACTTCTAAGAATGACTGGCCATAAAATCGGCCGGCCGTTGAACATAATTTTTAACTGGTGGTCCTAATATGCAAGACAAGATCCGGAATTTTTGTATCATCGCGCACATTGATCACGGGAAGTCCACGTTGGCTGACCGGTTTTTAGAATTTACCAAAACCGTGGAAAAAAGGCAGATGAAAGAGCAGCTCTTGGATACTATGGATTTGGAACGCGAGCGTGGCATCACTATCAAGCTTCAGCCGGTGCGCATGGAGTGGCAAGGCTATATTCTCAACCTGATTGATACACCTGGGCATGTGGATTTTACCTATGAGGTTTCGCGATCCTTGGCCGCTTGTGAAGGCGCGATTTTAGTGGTTGATTCGACCCAAGGGATCGAAGCGCAAACTTTGGCTAACATTCATCTGGCCCAGGCGGCTAGTTTGAAAATCATCCCGATTGTAAATAAAATAGATTTACCTAATTCTGATCGTGAGAAAACTAAGGAAGAAATAAAAAAAGCTTTTGGTTTTACGGATGAGGAAATTTTATACGCTTCGGGAAAAACGGGCGAAGGAGTTGAGAAAATCTTACAAGCCGTGATTGATCGCGTGCCTGCCCCAAGGGGAGATAGCGATAAACCTTTGCGCGCTTTGATCTTTGATTCAACTTATGACCAGCACCGAGGTGTTGTGACTTTTGTCCGCGTCGTGGACGGGAAACTTGTTAAAAATGAAAAGATTCATACCATCGGGACGAAAACCGCAGCCGACGCTCTGGAGGTTGGATATTTTCACCCGAAATTTTTCCCGGCAAAAGAGCTTTTTACAGGAGAGGTCGGGTACATTGTCACAGGCTTGCGGGACGTAAGAAAAGCCAGGGTGGGTGATACGATCACCAACGCCTCATCTAAGGTTGAGCCGTTGCCCGGTTACAAACAAGTTAAGCCCATGGTTTATGCCTCCATTTTTCCAACCGCCGGGGATGATTATCCGTTGCTTCGTGACGCGATTGATAAACTGAAACTCAATGACGCGGCTCTTGAATTCGAACCAGAAAGCATTCCCGCTTTAGGATTTGGTTTTCGTACGGGTTTTTTGGGTTTACTGCACATGGACATTGTTCAAGAACGGTTAACTCGCGAATATGGTTTAGATTTAGTTTTGACCGCGCCCTCGGTTGAATACAAGGTTATTCTCAAAAACAACCAAACTAAAACCATCCACACGCCGGCCGAACTGCCTGACCTGTCATTGTTTGAAAGCATAGAGGAGCCGTGGGTAGCAGTGGAAATTTTGTCGCCCCAAAAATACATTGGGGGGATTTTGGACCTCATCACTAGCCGGCGGGGGATTTACAAGAACATGGATTATCTTTCTAATGATCGGGTTTTGATCACGGCCGAAATGCCGCTTTCCAATATTATTATTGATTTTTATGATAAACTTAAAAGTGTCTCATCTGGTTATGCTTCGCTAAACTACGAGTTTTTGGATTTCCGAAGAGGCGAGTTGATCAAACTTGATATTTTGGTGGCTTCGGAAAAAGTTGATGCGCTGTCTATGATTGTGCATCGTGATATAGCCGAAGCCGAAGGCCGATCACTGGCGGAAAAACTCAAAACCCTGATCCCGAGGCAACAGTTTGAAATCGCGATTCAAGCCGCGATTGGTGGCAAGATAATTGCGCGCGAAACCATTCCCGCGGTCCGTAAGGATGTGACCAAAGGGTTATATGGGGGAGATGTGACTCGAAAAATGAAGCATTTGGAAAAACAGAAAAAAGGAAAAAAGCGGCTCAAGCGTATCGGATCGGTGGATATCCCACAAGAAGCCTTCATGGCCATATTAAAAAAATAATATGAGAAATAGAAAGACATTACAAAAAATCTTTTTTGTCCTGGCCATTATCATGATTGCGAGCATGCTGTTGTTTACTTTAATTCCGTTTTTTGCATGAAAGATTTTTTGAAATCAAAAATCGCCACCGCCATGCTCGCCGGAGCTTTGATTTTTATCATGGTTATCACGGCGCGGATTCTGTCTTCCAAACGCCAGGTGGATCAGGAAATCGCCAAATTGGAATCCCAGATCAATAAGATGCAAACAGACAATGAGCAACTTTCGGACTTAGTGAAGTATTTCAACACGCCGGAGTATCAGGAAAAACAAGCCAGAGAAAAATTGAATCTGAAAAAAGACGGCGAATACGTCGTGGTTTTACCAAGTACCAATAACGCCGAGGAAACCGATGATCTAACCTTAGACCCGAGTCAGAATTATCAGCGATGGTTTAATTATTTTTTCCATGCGAATTAATTTTTTTATCGCAATTCTCGCTTGTGCAATTTTCGTTTTCGGCTTGCTTTATTTTACGAAAGCCTTGCCCGTCGCCATTGTGGGTAAGAGCTTGATCAGTCTTAACGACTGGCAAGAGAATCGGCAGGTGGCTGCAAAATTGGATCCAACAGCCTTCGAACAGGATGTTTTTGATCAATTTATTGCATCCAGGCAAAAGCAGCAACTTGTGGATTCTCTAAAGATTAGTTATGAGAGCGCTGATTTTGAGGATGAGTTTAAATTTTATACTTTGGGAAAAAGTCAGGAATACGAGAAGCTTTTGCAGAATTATTTTTCTGGCAGCGATAAATTGTTTTACAAATATGTGGTCGTGCCGCAAATCCATGACGCTTTGCTTCAGATAAAGTATAATTCCGATCCTGTATTAAATAGTGACGCTTATACTCGGGCCATAAACATTTTGGCCAAAATTGCATCAGGTGAAAAATTTGAAGATTTGGCAAAAACCGAAAGTGAGGATCAGGTAAGTGGGCAATTGGGTGGGGATCTTGGATTCATAACCCAAGGGCAACTCTTGCCAGAATTGGATAAGGCGGTAATGCAAGCGAGCTTAGGGCAAGTGCACGATCAAATTGTCGTCAGTCGCCTGGGGATGCATATTCTTTATCCGGTTGAAACCAGCGAAGATGACGGCCAGAAAGTCCGGCACATCAAACATATTTTAGTCCAAACGCCAGGCTATGAATCCTGGCTTGAGCAAAACCTGCAGGATATACGCGTCTGGAGATTGATAAGGTAATTTTATTTGCGGGATTAGTACAATGGTAGTATGAGACCTTCCCAAGGTTTAGACACGGGTTCGATTCCCGTATCCCGCTCCAAAAACGTTCAAACGTTTTTGTCCCGTATGAGCAGATCAACTGTTTTCTTAAAAGGACATTTCGCAATTATGGATAATTTTCGAAATGCAGCGAAGGCATTTATAGTCCGCGACAATAAGCTGTTTATGTTGAAACGCCGACCGAATGATCCTCACAAACCAGGAAAATTAGATATTCCAGGTGGTCGTTTGGAATTGGGCGAAGATCCGTACTCTGGTCTGAACCGAGAAGTAAAAGAAGAAATCAATTCTGAGGTTGAAATAATCATGCCAATTGACGTGCAGCATTTTGTTCGGGAAGATGGGCAGAAAATCACGCTAACTATGTATTGGTGTAAACTGACCTTAGACCATATTGGACTTTCTGAAGAACATACGGAATATAAATGGATGGATTTGGAAAAAGACTTGCACGAGATTCCACCGTTTTTCACCAAAGCAATTAGCAATTTTAAAAAGCATATCAAGTCTAATGAATAAGAAACAGATCATCACAAAAGTGCCGATTTTTGTATACAGGAAACAGGGGTTATGGCCTATTTAAAAAAGATGTATAATGTAGCTAATTAAACTTTTTCAAATGAATTACATTTTTGTTTTCCTTGTAGCTTTTGTAGCCGGTTTTATTAACAATAATACAATCAAAGGATTAGTATATGGCAAGAGTACCGTACCGCGCGGCTACTATAGTTATCCAACAGGTAATGAACTGTTAACAGGATTTAGAGCTAGGTTATTGGGGTTGGGCATGCTTTTGATAACTGTTTTTTTCAGTTTTGTATTTTTGTCTGGAGCTTTTCCGTTTCAGCCGTTCCCCCAAGTTTTAAAAAATACAGATTTTTATATTAACACTGTGGTAGCCGTGCTTGCTATCATTATTAGTGTTAAAGTCAGAGAGGTTTCTGATAAATTTTTTAAAGTGTGGAAAGGTCTTTAGGTTTAACGCCTCACCATTGAGGCGTTTAGGTTCAATGGCTCAACCGCCGGTTGAGGTGTTAAACATGTGGTAATTACTCAATTTTATTCACTTATGTTATTATTTGAATAATGCAATATATAATACTTGGCTTGCTAGGAGCCGCTTCCGGATTTATCTCCGGGTATACTAAAGCTTTTTTTGAATTTACTCCAGGTATTGTTTTTGGCATAATCTTTGGTTTATATTTCTTTTATATATATTCTCCCGGGTTATTAAAAACATTGGTTTGGGTTGGAGCATCAGTAGCGAGCTATTATATAGCCTTTAAGTTTGGAGAATCTTTAGCTCTAGCAAGTGGGTCGGGTTCAGAAGTTGTTGGAAGTGTACCATATCTTTGCGCGGGGATTGTAGGAGGGCTGTTAGTTGGTGTTTCATTTTCTTTTCTCATCAAGCGTATCCGCTTTCTTTATATCATATTTCTTGCAGTCTGGGGAGGTGTTCTCGCTCTTTCTGGCATTGGCGATCTTCCCCGCACTTTTCTTTTTGTCGTTTGGCAAATGGGAATAGCCTATGCATTGTATTTGGCAACGATGACGAACATATCTACTGAAACTATTCTCGCACAAGTATCCACTCCTGAGGTTTTGTCTTCACCACCAGTTCCAAACACAACTTGGGTAAAAAAATTGAAAGTCGTTGGGCTAATCATGTTCTTATTGCTTGTAGGAGTTTTTGTATATAAAATTTTCGCTCATGATAATCTTGTTGTCAGACAGGTAAAAGAAACCACAGAGTATCTTGAAAATTATTATACGCAACATGGATACTATCCAACGAGATCGGAATTCAAAAATTCAAATCCCAGTTCCGTAGTCCTATCTAATCCAAGCTATGATTACAATCTAGGCACGGGCGTTTTTAATCAGACGTATTCTTTAAACTATCGTCTCAACAAGCCAGTGGAAGGTGCTCCTGGGGACGCAATTATGGATTGGGGATACAAGGGTCAACTGGTCACTTCTTGCCATACTAGAAACATATGTGAGCAGAGTTATGAATTGGATAAAAATCCAAATGGAGTTCAATGGTTTGTTAAGTCAATTGCTGATTTTACCGCTGGGATTACCTTGAATCAAGGGCAAGCTATTTCTTGGCTCGATTCCAATATCCTTAACCACAGATGGCAATTCTCGGAAAAACAATATGTTGATTCCGCTCAAGTAAGTTTCTCGTATGACACTTCGATATTAACCGAATTAAAACCAATAGAACCTGTGGGTCCTTGGTATGAAAAAGGCTCTTATTTCAAAGCAACAAAGCCAGGGGAAACAGTTTTTAAGATTACAGTCAGCCGATCTTTTTGGGATACTGGTTACGAAAATGGGACTTATGGCGGGTCTAAATATGTAGAAAGTTATTCGCAAGAGGTTAGAATTAAAGTTATTAATGATCCGTCCCAAGATTTACCCACACAAGAATACAGGTAGGCAAACCGCTACAAGCAGATAAGAGAATACTTTAACACCTCAACCGCCGGTTGAGGTGTTAAAAAGCCCGATATTTGTTATAATTTATGCATTGCCGAAGCCCGCCCGTACCGAACGGTACATTCGGGTGGGTAGCTTCCGCCTTCGCTGAAGCTTCGGCGGACAGGCAGTTGGCCCCCTTAGTTCAGTGGCAGAACAGCGGTATCGTAAACCGTAGACGGTAGTTCGATTCTACCCGGGGGCTCCAGAAGTCAATACCCCCAAATTTTGCCACCCTTGCCAATTCGGCATTTTTTGTTTATACTAGACGCGCTCAAGATAAAATTTATGCCAGATTTAGGCCAAAAACCCAATCTTCCAATCAACAAGTGGCGCATCGCCAACTTGGGATTTGAAATGGGATTTATCATTGCCCTGCCATTGCTCGTGTTTATCTTGGTTGGCAAGTGGCTGGATGCGAAATTTAACTCCACACCTTGGCTGACTTTGACCGGAATCGTTCTGGCCATTACCTTGACCACAACTTGGCTAACCAAGAGATTGAAGGAATATATCAAATGATCTTTGCACTGCCACCATTAGTCGCGGAACCAATTTTCTATCTGGGAAACTTTACGGTCACCAATACCTTGATCAATTCCAGCATTGCGGTGGTGGTTTTCTTTATCTTGGGTTTAATCTTGCGAAACAAAACCGCGCTCATTCCTACCGGCATTCAGAATTTTGCAGAAAGCATCCTAGAGATAATCTTAGGTTTTATTGACCGCGTGACGCATGACCGGAAAAAATCCATGCAATTTCTGCCCATTGTGGGGGGACTGTTTTTGTTTATTTTATTTTCCAACTGGATTGGGTTGCTTCCCGGCACAGGGTCCATTGGTAGGTATTTGATACACGAAGGACACCTCCAATTAGTCCCACTGTTTCGCCCGGCCAACACGGATTTAAACATGACTTTGGCCATGGCCGTGTTTGCGGTTATCGCGTCGCATCTTTTTGGCGTGATTGCAATTGGATTTTTTAGATATGCGAATAAGTTTATCAAACTCGGTGATATTTTTCATTCGTTCCGTAAAGGTGGCATTAGTATCATGGTGGCCTTCATTGAATTCGGAGTGGGATTGATCGAAATATTTTCCGAGGTAGCGAAAGTTGTTTCCTTGTCTTTGCGTTTGTTTGGTAACGTCTTTGCCGGTGAAGTTTTACTGACCGTCCTGGCTAGTCTCATTGCTTTCGTGGTACCTTTGCCGTTCATGTTTTTAGAAATTTTAGTCGGATTGGTTCAGGCCGTGGTATTTTCCATGCTAACATTAGTCTATCTGACTATGGCTACCACGGAACTTCCCCAAGAGGCGCATCATTAAATTTGTATTCAACGCCGACCTAATAAACCAAAAGTCAAACGGTCGAGCAATTGAAGAAGAAAGGAAATAATTAATATGACCCCAGAAATGATTGAGACCATGGCCAAAGGGGCGACTATCGCGATTGGTGGAATAGCACCGGCAATTGCGATCGGCAAAACTGCCAGTAAAGCCATGGAATCTATTGGGCGAAACCCAGAGTCCGCTGACAAACTATTCGTGCCCATGCTTTTGGGTATGGCGTTTGCGGAAGCTATTGCCATCTACGCCTTGGTTATCGCATTTATCGTATAAATTGCTTACCCAGCCCCAAAGTTTGAGGCTGGGTGGGGAGCATATATGGAACACGAAACATTGTTAGGCACATTAGGGATTGATTGGAAATTATTTTTAGCCCAGCTAATTAATTTTGGCATTGTTTTGTTTATTTTTTGGAAATGGATTGTTAAGCCTCTGGGCAAAACCCTGACCGACCGACAGGAAAGAATTGAACAAGGCTTAAAGAATACCGAACACACGGAAGCGGAAAAGAAAAAATTTGAAGAATGGCGAGTCAATGAAATGAAGAAAGTTCGGGCCGAAGCGGACAATATTTTACGCACCACCACGGACACAGCCAACCAAATCAAACAAGAAACCATTGTTGACGCCCAGCACCAAGCCAACAAAATCCTAGATCAAGCCAAAACCAACATTGAATCAGAAAAAATTCAATCCATGAAAGAGATCAAGCAAGAAGTAGCGACCTTGGTGGTCATGGCCTCGGAAAAGATTCTGCGCGGGAAGTTAGATGAAAAGAAGGACAAGGAATTAATAAGCGAAAGTATGAAAGGAATGTAGCAACCATCGCGAGGCCGAAGGCCGTGGCGATCTATCACAGGGACAGATTGCTTCGTCAGCAAAGCTTCCTCGCAATGGGTAAATAAAAGATTATGAGATTTAATGCCAAACAATACGCCGTGGCGTTGATGGAAAGCTTAGAGCATACGGATCCTAAAGATCAGGACAAGGTTTTAGATAATTTTGTCCAAATCCTTGCTGAAAATAATGATATCCGGTTGTTTGATGAGATCACGGCAGAATTCCACAAGCTCGAATTAATTAAAAAGGGAATCAAGCAAGTGGAACTTACCTCGGCCCAACCCCTAAGTCGCAGCACCGAACAAGAAATCGTCAGTGAATTAAATAAACTGGTCAAAGGCAAAGTAGAAGTTAGGAAGAAAATTGATGAGCAGTTGATCGGCGGGGTGCTGATCACTATTGATGACCAGATGATCGACGCGACAGTCAAAAATAACCTAACGCAATTAAAGAAAGATTTAACGCAATAATATGGCAGATATCATTACCCAACTTAAAAATCGGATTGAAAGATTCAAAACCCAAGCCAAGATGGAGACCGTGGGCCACGTTTTACATGTCGGCGACGGTATTGCGAAAGTTGCGGGTCTAACGAATGCGAAAGCCTCGGAGATGCTTGAGTTTCCAGGTTCGGTCATGGGGGTTGCGTTGAATTTGGAACAGGATGCAATCGGCGTGATTTTACTTGGAGAAGATACGGGGATTAAACAGGGTGATAAAGTTACGGCCACGGGAAAGATTTTATCTGTCCCCGTAGGCGAAGGTTTGATTGGTCGTGTGGTTAATCCTTTAGGACAACCTATAGATAACAAGGGGGCGATAAAAACCGACAAAGTTTATCCGATTGAGAAAATTGCCCCAGGAGTCATTGAGCGCCAGTCAGTCAGCGAGCCGTTGCAAACCGGGATTAAGGCCATCGACGCCATGATTCCGATTGGACGGGGACAGCGCGAGTTGATCATTGGCGATCGGCAGACTGGCAAAACTGCCATTGCCGTAGATACGATCATCAACCAAAAAGGTAAGGACGTGATTTGTATTTATGTGGCGATCGGACAAAAAGAATCTAAAGTTGCTCGGATCGTGGCGGAATTAAACAAGCACGACGCGCTTAAGCATACAATCGTAATTGTGGCTGGTGCTTCCGATCCGGCGGCACTGACTTACATTGCGCCGTTTGCCGGGGCGGCCATGGGCGAATATTTCATGGATCAAGGTAAGCACGCCTTGATTATTTATGATGATTTATCTAAGCACGCCGTGGCTTACCGAGAAATTTCACTGTTGCTTCGCCGCCCGCCAGGACGAGAAGCGTATCCTGGCGATGTTTTTTATCTTCATTCCAGACTTCTGGAGCGGGCGGCGAAGATGAGTAAAGAGCACGGTGGCGGATCACTAACTGCTTTGCCAATTATTGAAACTCAAGCCGGGGATTTGTCCGCGTATATTCCGACTAATGTTATCTCGATTACTGATGGCCAGATTTTCCTGGAATCCGACTTGTTTTATCAGGGTATCCGTCCGGCGGTAAATGTCGGGTTGTCAGTCTCGCGCGTCGGGTCAGCCGCCCAAATAAAAGCGATTAAGAAGGTGGCTGGAAAATTGCGTCTGGATCTGGCCCAGTTTCGCGCGCTTGCCGCGTTTGCCCAGTTTGCTTCAGATCTGGATCCGCAAACCAAGGCTCGCATTGACCGCGGCTTGCGTGTGACGGAAATTCTCAAACAGAATCAATATGAGCCAATGGCTGTGGAGCATCAGGCTGTAATTTTGTACGCGGCAATCGGTGGTTTCCTAGACGATCTAGCAGTAGATCAGGTGAAAGATTGGGAAAATAAATTTCATCAGTATTTAAATATTCAGAAAAAGGATTTGCTCAAAGCCATTGCCGAAAAGAAAGAATTGACTGAAGAAGTTGAAAGCAAGTTAAAATCAGCGATTGCGGAATTTAAAAAATCCTATGGCAGCCCCCGGCGGGAGGGAGGAGCGTTGAATACCAATGGCTAGCAATACGAGAGAAATTAAACGTCGGATCAAATCTGTCACTAACATTGGTCAGATCACCAAGGCCATGGAGTTGGTGTCAGCCGCGGAAATGCGCAAAGCCCAGGCTGCAGCAACTGCCTCTCGGCCATATGCGACGTTGTCTTCGGAACTCATCAGAAGCTTGGCCCAAAAAGCTGATTTGAGTAGTCAGCCTCTGATCAACCGGGTTTTGCCGGATGGCGGAAAGCTTCCGGTACAGAAAGTTTTGGTTATTTTAATTTCTTCGGATAAAGGTTTGGCTGGCGCGTTCAACACCAATGTCATCAGCAAGGCGGTAAGTGTGGTTCGGGCCGAGGGCGCGGAAAAAATTGATTTTATTACCGTTGGAAAAAAAGGAACGGATGCGGCACACCGATTGAAGTACAACATTGTCGCAACTTTTCCTGGTAAAGATAAAAATTTTGCGCTTACAGATGCTCAACCAATCGCGCAGATCGCCATGCAGGACTATCTGGCGTTCAAATATGAAAAAGTGTTTATTGTTTATACGGATTTTGTCTCAACATTAGTTCAGCGACCAAATATGCTCCAGCTTTTGCCGTTTATACATAGTCAGGATTCAATTTCTAATGACGAGTTCTTGTTTGAACCAAGCCCGGATGCGGTGTTGGACATTCTGATCAGCCATACGATTCAGTTTGCTATTTATCAAACCCTAGTCGAAGCCTCAGCCTCGGAACATTCAGCGCGAATGGTGGCCATGCGCAACGCGAACGAAGCCGCCGGAGATTTGATTAGTGAATTGTCATTAAGTTATAACCAAGCCAGACAAGCCGGGATCACGAGAGAGCTCTCGGAAATCTCCGCCGCCAAGTTGGCCATGGAAGGATAAATTATGAGTAAGGGTAAAATTACACAAGTTTTGGGTGCGGTGGTGGACGTGCAATTTGAAAAAGATTTGCCGGCAATTCGCAATGCCCTGGAAGTTAAGTTTGATAACAAGACCTTGGTTTTAGAAGTCGCACAGCATATCGGATCAGGTCAGGTCCGGACCATTGCCATGGGCGCGACTGATGGACTACAGCGAAATCTGGAGGTTGTGGATACTGGAGTTGCCATTGCCGTAGCAGTGGGTAAGGAAACCCTGGGGCGCATGTTTAACGCGTTGGGCCAGCCGATTGACGGCAAGGAACCGGTCAAAACCGCGAAGAAATATCCAATTCATAGACCTGCGCCGGAATTTGCCAAACAATCCAGCAAAGTAGAATTGCTAGAAACCGGCATTAAAGTGATTGATTTGATCGCGCCAATTGTTAAGGGCGGTAAGGTCGGACTGTTCGGAGGAGCCGGAGTTGGTAAAACTGTGATCATCACCGAGTTGATTCACAACATCGCCCAAGAACATGGCGGGGTTTCGGTTTTTGCCGGAGTCGGGGAGAGGTCGCGCGAGGGAAATGATTTATATCGTGAAATGCGCGAATCAGGCGTACTGGATAAAACATCTTTAGTGTTCGGCCAAATGAACGAGCCACCGGGGATTCGTGCTCGCGTTGGGCTGACTGGGTTAACCTTGGCAGAATATTTCCGAGATGAAGCCAAACAAGATGTCTTGCTGTTTATTGATAACATTTTTCGTTTCACCCAAGCCGGATCCGAAGTTTCGACTTTGCTTGGCCGAATCCCGTCAGCTGTCGGCTACCAGCCAACCCTAGCTACTGACATGGGGGCGCTACAGGAACGAATCACTTCGACTATTGACGGCTCCATCACATCTGTACAGGCAGTTTACGTCCCAGCTGACGATCTTACTGACCCGGCGCCGGCTACAACTTTCGCTCACTTGGACTCAACCGTAGTTTTGTCACGCGGACTTTCGGAACTAGGGATTTATCCGGCGATGGATCCTTTGGATTCCACCTCCACTGTGCTTGATCCAAATATTGTCGGGCGCGAGCACTATGATGTAGCCAGAGGTGTCCAGCGAGTACTCCAGAAGTATAAAGATTTGCAGGATATCATTGCCATTTTAGGAATTGAAGAATTATCAGCCGAGGATCGCGTGACAGTGTCTCGGGCGCGCAAAATTCAACAGTTTTTGTCCCAGCCGTTTTTTGTGGCTGAAACTTTTACTGGTCGAAATGGCAAATACGTGGCTTTGAAAGATACCATTCGCAGTTTCCGAGAAATTTTGGATGGCAAACATGATACTAAAGACGAAGGTGCATTCTATATGAAAGGCTCAATTGATGAAGTTTAAAATCGCAACTCCGGAACGAATCATGCTTGAGACGGAAGTTGATTCCATAACCTTGCCCACAACGCTTGGCGAGATTACGATTTTGGAAAACCATATCCCGCTGGTTGCCAATTTGGCCCCGGGTGAGATAAAATACAAATCCGAGAATCGGGAAAATTTCTTTGTCGTATCCAGCGGTGTGATTGAGGTGAAAAAGAACAACCAAATCGTGGTTTTGGCCGAAAGCGCGGAATTTGGCCATGAAATTGATGTGGAGCGGGCCGAAGCGGCCAGAGTGGCTGCCAAGCAACTTATGAGTGAATCTTACAAGGATGATAAATCCTACGCCGACGCTTCGGCCGGAGTGCAGAAACATTTGGTTCGGCTCAAAGTGGCGCATAAGCATCGGACCCGCAAACAACCTCACGTCGAG
>MFEJ01000014.1 GCA_001779915.1 Candidatus Doudnabacteria bacterium RIFCSPHIGHO2_01_FULL_45_18
CGACGGATTTTTATCTCCGAATCCGTCCGCAAGAGTTGCTTAACCCAACTCTAAATATTTTTTTATCTGAATTACAAAAACTAATACACTGGATTAATAGGTGTTAGTTTTTGTAATTTTTTGGTTGATACATCCAAGGAATATATTCCATCATCTATTTTTCTAGTGATTAACTGGTTGGCGTCTTTTCCAAAACCCAACAGGAACCCTGCGTTATCTGAAATATTTTCCTTGTTGCCATTTTTCAGATAAAAAATATTTATGCCTGGAGATGTTTCATCCGTGGCTTCGAAATACACCTTTGAATTATCTGGCGTAATTACAAATTGGTTAACTGAATTTAATCCATTAGTCGCCAAGTAGCGTGCGGAGCGGGATTTATTGCTTTCAAGGAGATACTTATCAAGTTTTTTTGAACTTAAATCAAATATTACCAAATAATTTTCACCCGGATTTGTATAAAGATTTATATGGGGGAACGCATCGTTGAAAATAAATGCAAGGCTGTTGCCATCGAGAGTTAATTTCAACTTGGTTGCGGATGGAAACACATTGTCCCTTGAGCTAAAATTACCCTGATATACAACTGCGATTGTTCCATCAGAAGAATTTAGTTTGTAAATTGAGCCATTTATAAAATATAAATTGATACCGTCTTTATCCCAAACCACATCCCGAGTGTTTTGATTGGCCTGATTTGCGGGCAAGTATTTTTTTGTATGCTTATTTAAATCAAATATAGCTAAACGGTTATCGTTGGTGATATAGGCTAATTTTTGGCCATCTAATGAAAAAGAGAGGGTCGCATCTTGCTGTTCCGTTTCATCGCCTTGCATAGCGAGCTTATTACTATCCGCATCTATTATTTGGACCTGATATTTTGGTTTTTCATAAACACAATTATTTGTAGTCGCGCCAAGGCCACAGTCCCCGGATATGGTTCGGCCTTCCTTTACTAATTTTATGTAAGCAAGCAAATGCGAAGTTGGAGAATAAGCCTCGCTTCCATTCTGTTTGCTTGAATTATCAGTCAATTGTTTTCTCGCACCTGTTTCTAAATTGTAAGAAAAAAGCTGGGTGTTCGGATCGCGGGTTGTTGCCATGTTGTCTTGGAAGACAATGGTTTTAGAAAAAATTTCGACTTGAGTTGTATTATTTGAATTTGTATTCTGGCTCTGTGTTGGAGTAGAGTTAGTTTGATTATTGTTGACAACCTGTTTATTGCTTCTGCCAATAAAATAAGTTGCCGCTCCAACGATTAGAGCAGTGATAGCAATTGTTAAAACAACAATTGCCCAAGTCGGAAATTTTTTCGGCATTTGTTGTGGATTAGATGGCGAATTTGGATCAATATTTTGTTCCATATATTTTTGATTAAGTCTTGTCTTTATGATAGCATAAAGACAGAAATTAAGGAATATAATCTCGGTTCTGCGGCGCGCCAGTTTCACTGGCACGAAATCCGGCGGCGGCGAAAGCGAGGGCGCGGCGGAAGGGGGGTGTGGGGGGAATTCCGCCCCGCCCGAGCTTCAGAATTCAGCATTTGGATTTTTTTCGAAAAAAGTTCGAACTTCGTCCAAAAACGACCGCCAAGAAATTTTAAATGATGAGTATTATTCGACGGAATATTTTATACATAGCTTGGACGTTTGCTTTGGTGGCGAGCATGGGTAGTCTTTACATGAGCAACGTTTTGCATTGGACTCCCTGCGTGCTTTGTTGGTATCAAAGAATATTTTTGTATCCTTTGGTGTTTGTGATTGGCGCCGGAATAATTAAAAAGATCACAGATCTCGAATATTTGGTTTTGCCACTGACGGTTACTGGTGGCGCGATTGCTTTTTACCACAGTTTGCTTCAGTATGGAATAATTTCGGAGAAATTTGTCGTCTGTACTTCCGGAGTTTCTTGCACTGAGCCGTATCATATTTTATATCCATTCATTACGGTCCCGCTGTTATCGCTGATCACATTTATCGCCATCAGCTTAGGCATGTATATTTATCACATTAAGAAGGAGAAAATGTCATGAACAAACAACCTTTGGTTCTATTTGGGATTGTTGTAGCAGTTTTAGCCCTTGGCGTTATCTTGTTTAAGACATCAGATAAGCCTTTGGAGCAAGTCTTATCTGGTTCAAATATCGTAGGAGAACAGCTCGTGGTTCGTGACCAGTCTCACCGAATAGGAAACCCGGAGGCAAAAGTTACCTTGGTAGAATTTGCGGATTTTCAGTGTCCAGCTTGCGGCGCTGCCTATCCCCAGCTCAAACAAATAAAAGAGCAATATCAAGACAATCTCAATTTTACGTTTGTGTACCGAAATTTTCCACTCATTCCAAATCATAAAAATGCCATGATCGCGGCATCGGCCGCGGAGGCAGCTGGCTTGCAAGGGAAGTTTTGGGAAATGCATGATTTATTGTTTGAAAATCAGACGGTCTGGTCCTCAGATATTAATCCCACGGACACTTATGTGTCTTTCGCAGCCCAGGTAGGGCTCAATACTGAGCAATTTAAATCAGACTTATCATCTCAAGGAATTGTTGATATCGTAACCCAAGATCTAAGAGACGCGGAAGTGCTTGGCCTTAATTCTACCCCGACTTTTTTCTTAAATGGCGAAAAGATCAAAGGCTTGCCAAGTGATCTGAAGGGTTTAATTGATCAAGCAATGGCCAACTAATATGCCGGATGAACATAGTAAGTGGAAACGGGAAATCAGCGCCGGTGGTGTAGTTTTTAAAATTGGTGATGGTTCCGCCGCCGCTAAAGCTTCGGCGGACAGGGGGATTTTTATTTTGCTGATTATGCCCATGGGCCGCAATTACGTCCCCCCCGAAGGGTACTGGACTTTTCCGAAAGGAAAAATCGACGACGGCGAAGAGAAATCTGTCGCGGCGCTGCGAGAAGTGAAAGAAGAAACTGGTGTCACTGCCAAAATTCTAGAAGATCTAAGTTATGTAAAGTTTTTTCGGAATTACGATCAGACCTTAAAGTTTGTGCACTATTTTTTGATGGAATACATAAGCGGCGAACTTGTTGATCATGATCGAGAGGTGGCAGAAGTAAAATGGATAAAATTGGAAGAAGTAGAAAGCATGCTGAAGTGGCCGCATGATAAACAGATTTTTGAGAAAGCGAAGAAAGTATTAAAGTCATCCTGAACGTTAGTGAAGGATCTGTCAGATAGATTCTTCGCTTCGCTCAGAATGACGCAATGCAATGTTTGATTCACCGATTCAAGAAATTAAAGACCGGTTGCCGATCTTAGGAATAGTGCAAGATTTTGTGCAACTTCGGAAAGCCGGTACCAATTATAAAGGTATCTGTCCTTTTCATTCGGAAAAAAGTCCGTCGTTTATGGTTTCTCCAAGCAAACAGATCTGGCACTGTTTTGGCTGCGGTTTGGGCGGGGATATTTTTGAATTCATCAAATTGATGGAACACGTGGAATTTCCCGAAGCCCTGAAAATTCTGGCTGACCGGGCTGGCGTAGAACTAAAAAAACCAACGCCAGAGCAAATCCAGATTGGCAAGACCAAAGATGTGTTGTACGAAATTAATCAGAAGGCCGCCGAATATTTCGCGAAAGTTCTATGGGAATCCAATGCCGGCTCCGAAGCTTTGGCTTATTTACGCCAACGCGGACTGTCTGATCCGACGATAAAAAATTGGCAGTTAGGATTTGCGCCGGATGATTTTCACTATTTGGAAAATTATCTGGCGAAAAGTTTTGATCGGAAAGATATTGAGCAGGCTGGCTTGATTATAAAAAGCGAGAAAGACTCTGGGTACTTTGACCGTTTCCATGACCGCGTCATGTTTCCGATTGCAAATCTCCATGGCCAAGTCGTGGGTTTCACTGGCAGACTTTTGCATGATAAACCAAATACCGGCAAATATGTGAACAGTCCGGAGACGCCCATTTATAATAAAAGCCAGGTTATTTATGGACTCTTTGCCGGCAAGAATCAAATCCGCAAAGAAAATCGCGCGATTGTGGTGGAAGGCAACATGGATGTTATCGCTTGCCACCAAGCGGGATTCATTCAAACGGTGGCAACTTCCGGTACTGCTCTGACTGATCAACAGCTGATGGTGCTGAAAAGATTTTGCGAGAATTTGATCTTTGCATTTGATTCCGACCAGGCCGGCACTGCAGCCACCAAACGGGCTTTGGAATTAGCACTCCATGCCGGCTTTAACGTCAAAATTGCCAATCTGGGAGGAGCCAAAGACCCAGACGAGCTCATCAAGCGGGGGATCGGACTTTGGGAAAAGGCCGTGAATAATGCAGGCAGTTTTGTTGACTTTTTCTTTGACCACACCTTTGCTCAATTTGACCCAACCAAGGTGGAAAGCAAGCGCGAAATCACGAAAGAATTGGCACCCTTGATTTTCCGGATGAATGACCCGGTGACAAAAGCGCATTATGTGAGAAAGCTCGCCACTAACATCAATGTTGCAGAAACTGCCATTTGGGATATAATAAACAAGTTGACTGTACCCAAATCTATAAGATCAGCAGCCCAGCAACAGGCCCAGAAACCCAAGATGCAGATTTTGGAAGATCAGGTTTTGGGCTTAAGTTTGTTGCTAAGGGATTTTCAATATTTGAAAGATCTCGGACTTTCAGAAATTTTAGAAGATAATAGAAAAGAACTTTTAATATTTTCGGCCGAGACGGACATGAATGAGCAGCAGCTGGATGCGAAAGTGGAACTGCCGAAAATTGCCGCGGAACTCAAAAAATTAATTACGAAAGAACAGATGCTCGCGCTTACTGAAAAGATCAGCCTGGCTGAACAAAAAAAGGATAAGCAATTATTGGATGAATTAACTCAAGAATATGTCACGCTAAGTAAACAAGTTTCCAAATCCTAGCTATGTCCAAGAAGAAGCCGAAGAAAATCACCAAAGCGCAAAAAAAGGCTCCGAAGAAGCCGAAGATTAAACTTGCCCATAAAAAAGTTGAAGCCAAGTTTGACTGGGATAAAGCCATTCATATGCTGGTGGCACGAGCGATGGCCCGTGGTTTCCTAACCGAAGCCGAAGTCATCCACGCTCTGCCTGATTTGGAAGACAACATTGCGGGGTTGGAAAGACTTTTGGATACTCTGGATTCCAAAGGCATAGAACTGGTAGAGCAGGAAGTCGCATCCGTTTGGCAGCAAGCCGCGGAATTGGCCAGGGTGAAAACCAAGAAAGAAGAACAGATTGCCGAGTCGTATAACTTGGGTGACATTTATGATGATTCCATCCAGATGTATTTGCGCGAAATCGGCAAAACCGCGCTTTTGAAGGGTGTGGAAGAAGTGGAATTGGCCAAACGGATTACGAAAGGCGATGTAGCCGCCAGAAAACGTTTAATTGAGGCCAACTTGCGTCTGGTGGTGTCTATTGCCAAGAAGTATATGGGTCGCAATTTGGGCTTGCTTGATTTGATTCAAGAAGGAAACTTAGGACTCTTTCGCGCGGTTGAGAAATTTGACTGGCGCAAGGGTTATAAATTTTCAACGTATGCCACGTGGTGGATCAGACAGGCGATTACGCGCGCGCTGGCTGACCAGTCCCGCACGATTCGTATTCCGGTGCACATGGTGGAGACTTTAAACAAGTACGCGCAGGCCGAGCGACAGCTGGTGCAGGATTTGGGACGCGAACCACTGCCAGAAGAAATCGCGGCGGAAATGGGAATTGAGGTAGAAAAAGTTTATCAACTCAAAAAAATCTCCCAGGAGACTGTCTCCATTGACACGCCAGTGGGGGACAGCGACGAAGAAGATTCTTATCTTGGGGATTTTATTGAGGATCCGGATTCCGTGACACCATCAGAAACCGCGGGTCGGCAGATTTTGAAGGAATACGTCCAAGGAGTTTTAGCCGACCTGGATCCTCGGGAACAAAAGATTCTGAAAATGCGATTTGGTCTGGAAGATGGCGTGACCCACACTTTGGAAGAAGTTGGCAAAGAATTCGGTGTGACGCGAGAGCGCATCCGCCAAATCGAAGCTAAGGCTTTAGAACGAATCAAAGATCATCAAAACATTTCTAAACTTCGAGACTACTAAATAACCCCGATGTATATCGGGGTTATTTCTTATCTAAAGTTTTTTTCACGCGGTCCAGAATTTCTTCAGTTGTGTGGTAAGCCTTGACCATGAAGTCATCTATGGATAAGCTTTTGGCTTTCTGGATATCTTCCTTGCTGTAGAGATTGCTCAAGACGATGACAGCGGCTTTGGATATAGTTGGATCCGGATTTTTGCGGATGGTTTCAAGGACTTGATAGCCATCCATTTCCGGCAACATCAGGTCCAAAAGCACGATGTCTGGTTTTTCTTTTTGCCAGACTTCCACAGCTTTTTTGCCGTCATCTGCCTCAACCACGTCGAAACCGCTGCTGGTCAGCTTATGGACCACGATTTCACGCATGGTTATGTCGTCTTCGACAACGAGGATTTTCTTTTGTTTCTCAGCCATTGGATTGATCTTTAGTCTGTCTTATATTATAGCAAAATTTGTAGATTTGACAATCAAGGGCAAAACGTATAGTTTTACTTTGAATATGCTTCATTATCGCAGGATCAGGAGCCAAATAATATGGCTTTTTGGGCTGGTTTTGACCAGTCTTTTTGTTTTTACCCAACCAGCGCGGGCTGATTTGACCTTACCCCAAACACCCTGTGATTCGGTGTTGGATGGTCTAATCGTGAATGGTTTTAGTGTGCATCTGAACCATTCTTTCCAACAGTCATTCAGCAGCCGAG
>MFEJ01000015.1:0-21568 GCA_001779915.1 Candidatus Doudnabacteria bacterium RIFCSPHIGHO2_01_FULL_45_18
CGCATGTATGAAATGTTTATGGGTCCTTTGGAAGAAGCCAAGCCCTGGCAGACCAACGGCATCGTGGGCGTAAAAAGATTTTTGGATAAGGTCGCAAAGTTTGAGGCAAAAGGCGACAGTAAGAATACAATTCATAAACTTATCAAAAAAATTAGTTCCGATATTGAGAACTTTAAGTTTAATACCGCGATCGCGGCGTTCATGGAATTTTTGAATGAGAATAAAGAAATGTCCAAAGAAAATTGGGAAACCTTTTTGATTCTTCTGGCACCGTTTGCACCGCATCTAACTGAAGAGTTGTGGCACAATTTGGGACACAAAGATTCCATTCATTCGCAACCCTGGCCAAAGCATGATGAGTATTTTGCTACAGATGAAATACTCAAAGTTGTTGTACAGGTTGCAGGACGTAAGCGTGCAATATTAGATGTACCCGCTGGAACAAAACCGGCAGATATAATAGAGAGAGCTAAATCTGACCCAAATGTTAGAAAATATTTGGAGGGTAAACAAATTGTGAATGAAATTTACGTTTATAAACTGATTAACTTTGTGATCAAATGAAGCAACTTGACCAGGCAATCAACATTCTCAAACAAGGCGGTGTCGTGGTTTATCCTACTGACACCGCTTATGGTTTGGCTGTGGACGCGACCAATGTCACGGCAGTCAAAAAACTTTACGCTCTCAAAGGCCGGGATTTTAAAAAGCCGGTTCATGTCATCGTGCCGTTTGGTCACCATCATACAGTCGTGTATGATAGTGAAGATGCAAATCGGCTTATGAAAAAATTTTGGCCCGGGCCGCTGACGATTATTTTGCCGCTTAAGGCCCGAGGCAAGGCTTGGCAGATACTTTCTGCGGGAACAAAAACCCTTGGCATCAGATACCCGGATAACTCAACGGCTCAAGCACTGGTTGAGGCGTTGAAAAACCCCATAACTACAACCTCGGCTAATATTTCAGGATTTAACAATTGCTATTCTATCGCGGAAGTTCAAAGACAATTTAGGTACGTACCTGGGTATGTACCTATTTTCTACCTGGACGGGGGTAAATTGCCCAAAACAAAACCTTCCACGGTGGTGGCAATTAGTAAAAACAATGTTAAAATACTAAGAGTCGGTCCAATTAGTGAAACAGAGATTAAAAAAGTAATATAAACAGAAACCCATCGCGAGCGCTGTTTTATTTAAGCGCTAGCTTTGTAGGCGCGTGGCGATCTTATATAAGATTGCTTCGTCGTCGCTAAAGTTAGACCTCAATAAAAAAGCGACTCCTCGCAATGGCGAGGCCATATGTTCTTCCCCAGACGAATTAACTATTTTTCACACGCGCTCAATCGCGAGGTTGTAGAAATCTACTGGAATACCGGGTTGTTTTACTTTGCCATCAATTTAACTTACATCTTTGAACCAATTTTCCTGTTTAGCCTCGGCTTTACCCTGGTTCAGATTATGGTTTTTTTCATGTTGGTTTATACGGCTTACGCGTTATTGGTGATTCCCATCAACAAAATTACAAGCAAAATTGGATATAAGCACGCGATATTAATCGCATCGGTGTTGCAGATTTTGTATTGGTTAACTTTGCTTGGAATCAAATCTGAATATAAATTGTTTTATCTCGCACCCTTGCTCTATGCGTTGCAGAAATCTTTCTTCTGGCCATCATATAACGCGGATATCGCGCTCCATAATGTGAAAGCCCAACGCGGGCGCGAGGTCGGGGTGCTGTTTTCCGTTGTGGAAATCGTGGCTATCCTAGGTCCTGTCTTGGGCGGCTTGATTTCCTATCAGTTTGGATTCCTCGTCTTATTTACCACGGCCGCGCTTCTAACCTTAGCTTCGGTCTATCCCTTGTTTTTGTCGCCGGAAATTTATACCCGGCATCGTTTTCATTTTAAGAATTTTTGGGCCATCATGCGCGCCTATCCGCAAAACTTTTTTGGGTATTGGGGATTTGCCGAGGATTTGATGCTTATGAGCCTCTGGCCGATTTTTATCTTTTTGGTGGTGCCGGAACTGTTTTCTATCGGGGCGATTATTACGGTTGCCAGTCTGGTCGCGGTCGTGGTAATGTTGTATTTAGGTAAGCTAATTGATAAATTTAAAGGATTTCCATACCTTCAGGTTTCGGCAATCTTTTATGGGCTAACTTGGCTGTTTCGATCCATCGGTTCGGGGATTGTGAATGTCATATCTTTTGACGCGTTGACGCGTTTGGGAAAAGCCATGGTCAACATCCCGCTGCTTTCAAAAACTTATGAGCTGGCCGCAGCCAGGGGACCTGATTATGCGATTGCTTATGCGGTATTTTTTGAATTCAGTCTGGCCATAGGTAAGGTTTTCACCGCATTGTTGGCGATCTGGATTCTTACCGCAACCGGCAGTATTACAAATGTGTTTGTGGTCGCTGGTGTGCTGACCATGTTTTACGCGTTCGTGAGAAAATAATATGAGTTTAAGATCAAAGGATCCACAAATTTATGAGTTGATTCAGAGGGAACGTCGGCGCCAGGCCGAAGTTTTAGAATTGATTGCGTCAGAAAATTATGTTTCTGATGAAGTTTTGGAAAGTTTGGGTTCAATTTTGACGAACAAATACGCGGAAGGCTATCCGCGCAAGCGATATTATGGAGGTAACGAAATCATTGACCAAGTGGAAGAGCTGGCTATTGCGCGTGTGAAGGCTGCGTTTGAATTGCCCATAGATTGGCATGTTAATGTCCAGCCGTATTCCGGCTCCCCTGCGAATTTGGAAGTTTATAACGGTCTTTTGGAAAAAGGGGATACGATAATGGCTATGAGTTTGGACCAGGGCGGACACCTAACTCACGGCTCCCCTGTTAATTTTTCCGGAAAAAATTATAATTTTGTTCATTATGGCGTATCAGCCAAAACCGGCCGGCTGGATTATATGGAGATTCTGAAATTGGCGGACCGAACTCATCCAAAGTTAATTCTTTGTGGTTTTACCGCGTACCCGCGCGAGATTGATTTTAAAAAATTTAAAGAGATTGCGGAAAAAGTGAAAGCCATCAGCATGGCAGATATTTCGCACATTGGCGGTTTGGTTGTAGCCGGGGTGCATCTATCGCCGATTCCTTTTTTTGACGTGGTGACCACGACCACCCACAAAACTTTGCGTGGCCCCAGAGCCGCTATCATTATGAGTAAGGACAAATTTGCCTCTGCAATTGATAAATCCGTGTTTCCTGGGATGCAGGGCGGTCCGCATGAAAACGCGATTGCAGCCGTGGCCGTGGCCATGAAAGAAGTCAAAACTGCAGCTTTCAGAAAATATGCAGAACAGGTTGTGAAAAACGCCAAAGCCTTGGCCCGGTCCTTGCAGGACTTTGGTTTTAAACTTGTTTCCGGCGGTACAGACAATCATTTGATGTTGGTAGATTTGACCAATAAAAATATCGGTGGCAAAGACGCGCAGGAACTTTTAGATCTTGCTGGGATTGTGACGAATCGAACCATGGTGCCGTTTGATCCGCGCAAACCCTGGGATCCGTCCGGCATTCGCCTAGGCACCGCGGCGATAACGAGCCGGGGCATGAAAGAAAAAGAAATGAGCAAGATTGCCTCGTGGATTACGGCCGTGATCACTGATCACTCGGTTGCGGATAATGTCCGCGGAGAAATCAAACGGTTTACTAAAAATTTCCCAGCGCCTGGATTATGAACGAAGCGATATTCCATGTCATCAATAATTTCGCCGGTCAATGGCAGACCTTGGATTTGCTCGGCATTTTTTTTGCCGATAAATTTTTATATGTTTTCGTATTAATTGTAATTGTCCTTTGGTTTCGCAAATCTTTGCGCTATCATGTTTATTTGGCTTTGGGTTCGGCCTTGTTTTCCCGGGTTCTGATTGTGGAGTTGATAAAAAAATTAGTGAATCAGCCGCGGCCATATGAAATACTTGCGAATACGCGCCAACTAATTGTTGATAACGAGCCGAATATGTCCTTTCCTTCCGGGCATACGGTGATTTATTTTAGCTTGGCGTTTGCTTTTTGGGGGACGGAATATTTTTGGCCATATATAATTATGGCTACCATCGGCTCCTTGGCACGCGTGTTCGTGGGTTTACATTTCCCATTTGATATTGGTGCGAGTTTAATCATTGCCGGGGTGACAGTTTTAGTATTTAAGAGGCTTTTCAAAAATCCAAGTTTAAGTTAAAATAAGTTGCATGCCGCTGTGGTGGAACTGGCAGACACGCACGACTCAAAATCGTGTGGCCTCACGGCCATGTCGGTTCGATTCCGACCAGCGGCACCAGAATACGCTTGATAGGCGTTTTTTGTTTTTTTATGCTTTGCAGCATCAAGGACTAAGGGGTTCCCAAGGGAAACTTGCCTTCAGTCCAATCAACGATAATATTGTCAAAAAATGAATGCGTAGGTGAAGTAGCCCCATGGCCATTGACTCCCACTAGTATTCTATCCAGTCCTATGTTTGTATCCATGGGACTAATGGATGTCGCGCCTATTTGTTGCCATGTTACAGGATCAAATACAGCCAGAGAGCAAAGACCGTTTATCGTATCATACTGAAGAGTTATCCAGTAGTTCACATTAGGAAGAACAGCAATATCGGCTCCAGCCTGCGGGCCGCTAGTTGTTACCGAATGGGAATGGAGCACGGGTGCGGAAGGAAGGTCTCTTAATTGAGCGACACATGAACCACTACTTAGATATCCCGAGAATATGAAGAAATCATAATATCCCCAGGTATTTTGCGGTCCTATTTTGAAGAAGGCGCCTAACGATGCTTTATTGTGAGTTTTATTGGTCAATCTGTAAGTTGCAGATTTTTTGTCGATTGTATGATTGTAATCCCATGATTGTGAATCGCCAATACCATCATAGACTACTCCCGCCACACTCACCGGACGAGCCAATACCCCTAGATTGCTTGCACTTACAGTGAAAAGTGAACCCGATGCGATAGACCAGACTCCACCAGAGCCATGCGTAGCACCATTTAAAATACTCGTGGTAAGTATTTCACCTGGGCTGCCTGCCTCGGCGTCAATGTAGAGATCAACCAGAATTGGTTCCGAGGAATTTGGGTCAGTTATAGAAAACGAGATCAGGTAATCGTCGGTGTTTGCATTGCTGGCGCTATCTTCGCACCTCACATAATAATTGTAGGTTTGTCCGTCGGAAAGATTGGAAACAGTAGAGGAGTGGGAAGTTCCGCTTGTGGTTGAAAAAGAATCAGTCATTGAAGAGTAGGATACACCGGCAGCCGCGGAGTATTTACAAGTTGCGTTTTCATCAGTAGCCAGGGAAATCGTGGTTGAAGTAGTGCCTGAAGCTAGAGATCCTGAAGGGGAACCAGATGATCTTACAGGTGGCGTAGTATCAACAAAGGGTTGGGTGGTGGCTGAAGCCGGGGCTGATTGTAAAGAAAGATTGTCGGCCGCATCATAAGCAGCCACGGCGTAGACATAGGTGGTAGTAGGATAAAGGCCGATATCTGAATAAGAAGTGGTGGCTGAAGTATTTATTTGCGTGGAGGGCGTGCATCCTGCTCCTTCACAACGGTAGACTCTGTATCCGGTTACTCCGAAATTATCCGTGGGAGTAGTCCAAGATAGATTGATCTCGGAAGAAGAAATAGAGTTGGCAGAAAGATCGGTGGGAGTGGAAGGAGCTTCGGTGTCAGGTGGAGCCCCGGTAAAGTTATAAAGTTCAGTGACATCAGAAGCAGAGAGCGCGCGATTATAAACCCTGACTTCGTCGATAACACCCCCGAAATAACTGGAGGGTGAAATTCTGAATATAGCTCCATTCGGTACATTAAGACTTCCAAAATTTGCAGAGGTATCAGAATCAACCAATACGCCGTTCAAGTATATTGCGGTAGTATCTGTTCCATTGTAAGTGCCAACAAGATGATACCAAGTGCCGTTTTGAATGGCATTGGTCGCAGTATTTGATTTAAGCAAAGCAGTTCCATTACTTACATTGAATTTCACACTGCTTGCGGAAGTATCGGCCATAAGAGAATATTGTTCATAAGGCGCGCTATGGCCACAGCAGAATCTGCTTACAATAGAATCGCTGGCACTAAATCCTGAAGTTTTGTTAATCCATGCGGAAACAGTTATCGCACCAGTAAGATTTAAAGAAGGGGCTGTGCTAAAAGTAATAGTATCATTTATATTATCAAAATTTACCGCACTGCCTATTTTTCCGGTTGTCCATGTCGGGCCATTAGTCAGGGTGCCATTATTATTGTTTCCGGAGGAATCCGCGGCAATAGTGCCTGATGCTTCGTCAAAAGTCCAGTAACCGACGAGACCGGTTGCTGTATCGGCAAAACTAGTGCTGTTGTGGGAGAAAAAGACCATTAGAAATAAAAGGACAACTAAGGATGAGAAAAGAATGTATTTCATTGTTTAATTAATTTCTATAATTAGTAAATTACTAGCTTAGCATATACCGCACTCGTTTAGAGTGCAAGGGGTTGAGGAGTAAGGCGGTTTTTTATTTAATATGCTATAATTTGTAATATAAAATATTACTTATATGGATGAAAATCCTACCATTATAAACCTATCTGCCGGACAGGCAGGTCCCCCGCTTGTTGATAATCCAACGCCTGTCGTAGAGCAAGTGGCAGAACCAGAACCGGAAAAGCCAGAAGAACCTACTAACGAGCAAAAAATCATTTCACCGCCAGATAACTTGCCAGCCCTGAATCTGGCGGAAATTTCTGTTGATTTGATTAAACCCAATCCGTGGCAGCCGCGGAAGGTTTTTAACGAGGAAGCATTAAAAGAGTTATCAGCCTCAATTAAGGAACACGGGGTTTTGCAACCCTTGGTTGTAGTTCCAGATCCCGCGGACGGAACATATCAGCTCATTGTCGGTGAGCGGAGGCTTCGTGCGGCTAAACTTGCGGGGCTAACCAAAGTCCCGGCCGTCGTGCGTGATTATTTGGAAGAGCAACACAAACTGGAACTGGCATTGATTGAAAATATTCAGCGTCATAATCTGGATCCCATCGAGGAAGCGACTGCCTATAAGCAATTGGTGGACCAATACAAGATGACGCAGGAAGAGATTGCCAGAAGGGTGGGTAAGGGCCGGACCACGATTACTAATATGCTGCGCTTACTCCACTTGCCTTTAAAGATTCAAACAGGAATTGCGGAAGGCAAAATTACCGAAGGGCATGGTCGGGCGATCCTGGGCCTTATGGGTATGGAAAAACAACTGGCATTATTTGAGCAGATTATTGGCAATGGCATGACCGTGCGACAAGTGGAAGACAAGGTCCGTGAGATGACGGATCGGACTAAGTTGGTGCGCGCACCGCGCGGCACACCGGCTGATCCGGAAGTGACAGCCCTGGAAAATGATTTACGCGGAAAATTGGGGACGAAAGTCAGGGTCCAGAAATCTGGCGAGTCAGGCAAAATCACGATTGAATTTTTTTCCCAAGACGAACTGAATAGTTTTATGGAAAAAGTCAGAAAATTGGAGCAATAATAAAGTTGACCAATTTTTTTGGATTCGATATACTATTGTGGATAAATATGAACGGACACATACAGCAAAATACTATTAAGGCTTCCAGCCAAAATCTCTTGGCTAAACTTAATATTGTCTTGCCAGGTGTAGATGTCGGTTCATGGAATAGTAAGTAGTAAACAGTAAGTAGTAAGTAGAATTCCGAACCGACCAAGACTGGTCGGATTTTTATTTGATGGGGGCAAATGTCAAAGATGTGTCCCTATCCAAAACGTATCGGAGGAAAACATGAGCACAAGCGTGGATGAGAGACTCGCCCAGTGGAAGAAGCAGCGTGCCCGTCTGAAACAGAAGCTTCAGCGCACAGAGGATTTGTTAGCTCAAACCAGATCTGGGTGGCCGCGAGCGACCCTTGAGCAAGCGGTTGGCCGGTTCGTAGCCCAGATTGCCCAGTATGATGCCGCGATTGCGGCAGTCACGCAGAAAGTCACTGACCAGCCGATTGGTCCGGAAGCGCCTTCAGCGCAACCAGGACTTGTCGGCCAGGTCGTGTAAGGAGTGGCAGATGCAGAATCTGATTTTGACACTCGATAGTCCAGATTTGAGCGATGTTGGCCGACCGTCCCAGCGACCACAGACGGATGAGCTTGCGCCAGGTGCCCACGCGCTGGACGACAAGGGCAAGTGCCTTACCTGCATGAAGCAAGACCCTACCGGCCTGTGTGAGAGTGAGGACGCAGAGCCTGGTTGGCGCGGGGGTCTCTAGGAGAGAACATGAACATAGCTGTGCGCAGGAAAGGAACCTGTGGATTCTGCCGCAAGCCAGGTCACAACCGGCGTCGTTGCCAGGATTGGGGAGAGTTTTTGCTCACCGGCAAGCGCCCCCCGAATCCACCAGTGGCACGAGAAGTCTCCGTCAAAGCAAGTAGTCGAGCCTAGAGTCGCAAGACCCCGGGCTCTTTTTTTATATATAGAAATTCTTTATAATACTCAAGCTACATGCAAATCGGGGTGTAGTATACCGGTAGTACGCGCCCATGGGGTGGGTGCAGACAGGGTTCAATTCCCTGCACCCCGACCAAAAAGTTAATATTAGTTTTTAAACAAAATGGATATAAGCCGAATTATCCTTTCAGGTTTGGCACTGACCCTGGGCATCCTGACAAGTGTATATTTTGTGGTTTGCTGGTGGCGAGATCCTTCTAAACCGCATGCCCGAGCGCTTCTTTTTTGGGCCTTTTCACTTTTTTTAATGTACTGGTTTCAGATCCCAGCGATTCTCTTCAGCATCAGAAAGGTTATTGTTGTCTCTGATTTTAATCTGTTTTTTGCCCTGACATTTCCCATAACATTCCTGGCGTTTATTTTTATTTATTTGGGGATTCTCCAGATTTTTGAAATACAGACGGAACGAGGTAAAAATTTTTTTACCTGGTCTTGGTTTATATTCGCAATATTCTTTTTTACGTACCATTTTATCGCTCGGAAAGGGGTTATTGAAACTTACTCATTGCCTATTGTCGGCAACCTCTTATTCTATGTGCCTATCCGGATGTTGATTATTTTCATTACGGTGCGTTGGTTCATCAAACTTAAATCAAGAAACATTTACAGCATACTCGGTACAGGAGGGATCGTCATGGAATCCGCTCTTGGATTATTGCGAAATTTTTTCGTCATAAAAAATACTCTTATTTATCCGCCGCAATTATGGTATTTTGTTATTGGATCATCAAGATTTTTTTTTATTACACAGACTATAAGTATAGTACTTTTGGTTATCGGGTTCTATTTTTTACATTTATACTACCACCGCCTCAGAACTGCAATCCATTTTTCCAAAGAAACGAAAGAAAGACCGCAGTAGTCCAGGGGGCAAGTTTTCACTAAGTCCTTCGGGGCTTCTTTTTTTGTCCAAATTTGGTATGATTTAGATATGAAAAAAGTTATGGTGTTTGGGGTGTTTGATTTGCTTCATCCAGGACATGCGAGTTTCCTAAAGCAAGCTAGGAAGTTGGGGACATATTTGATCGTGTCAGTCGCCAGAGATGCGAATGTGAAAAAAACCAAAGGCCAGCCCCCTGTTTTTGATGAAAAAAAACGCGTGGAGCATGTCCGCCAGCTTAAGATTGCGAAAAAGGTTATACTAGGAGGTTTGATCGATCCCTGGCTACATATCAGAAAAGAAAAACCTGATGTCATCGCGCTTGGATATGATCAGAAAGATTATGTCAGTAAACAGCGAACAGTAAACAGTAAACAGAGCTTAGAAGTTCAATTATTAGAACACGGACTAAAAACCCGAGTGGTCCGTTTAAAGCCGTTCCGTCCCGAAGTCTTTAAGAGTAGTCTTATTCGAAAAAGAAAGTAATTAACCCATCGCGAGCGCCGAAGGCGCGTGGCGATCTTAATTAAGATTGCTTCGTCGCTACGCTCCTCGCAATGGTTATATTCTCATGAAATTTTCTGGCATTGTGAAAAAAAATTTAGGACGGGGGAAGAAGTTGGGGTTTCCCACAGCCAACATTGACGCGCCGAAAGAAATGGAAGACGGACTCTATGTGGGGTTAGCCAATGCCAAGCCATCTTTGATTTTCGTGGGTATTGCGCAAACTTTTGGGGAGACTAAGCGTTTTGCCGAAGTTTATATTTTGGATTTTACCGGCGATTTGTATGACCAAGAAATCGAAGTTGAGATCATCAGAAAACTTCGCGAGAATATGAAATTTGATTCTGAATCAGAGTTGGTGGAACAGATGAAAGCAGACGAGCTACTTGCCAGAGAATTTTTTACGAGCTATAATTTAAGTAATTAATCATCTTCAGGGTACCGTGACCCGCCTACGCCGAGGTTTCGGCGGGCAGGAATTCGGTGATCGGTGGTATAGCCCACGAAGTCATAAAGACTACGATCTGGTGTAATTCCAGAGCCGACCGTAAAGTCGGGATAGAAGAAGATGTGCTTTTTTGCACATGCCCTGAAAAATAAGGGCATTTATTTATGAAAAAAGAAACTATGGGTCCGTGGATGGTGACAATGGCCGCGATTCTGTGGGCAGTGGATGCGCCATTTAGAAAATATTTAACCGGAGAACTATCGTCCACCGCGATTGTGTTCATGGAACACATCTTGATTGCGATTTTAGTCCTGCCGATTTTTTTACCCAGAATAAAGGAACTAAAAAATTTGTCACAGCGCGAGTGGTGGTCCGTGATTTTCATTGGATTCGGAGGATCGGCGCTTGCGACCGTGCTGTTTACGCAAAGCTTTTATTATCTGAATCCAACTGTGGCGATTCTCTTGCAAAAATTACAGCCTTTGATAGCGATATTGTTAGCTTTCACAATTTTAGGGGAAGGGTTATCCAAAAATTTTTGGAAATGGGCGATTGTCGCGATTTTTGGTGCGTACATAATTTCTTTTCCAGGACTAAAGCCAGAAGGATTGGCGTTTGACGCGAACATGCTTGGCGTGATTCTTGCTTTAGGCGCGGCTTTTTTCTGGGGTGGGTCCACCGTGTTTGGCCGATTCGTCCTCGATAAAGTTAGTTTCCAAATGATGACCAGTTTGCGATTTTTGTCGGCACTCGTTTTTTTGTTTCTGATGAATATTTACTATAAAACTTTACCGCAACTAAGTCAGGCCAGCGGCAAGGATTGGTTTTTCGTGTTTATGACCGCTGTGATCGCCGGGTTTGTCTCGCTTATGATTTATTATTACGGTTTGCGGTCCACCAAGGCTTCCATCGCGACACTTTGCGAATTGGCGTTTCCGTTTGCCGCCGTGATCGTCAACTGGATATTTTTGGGCGCGACTTTGGTACCCATGCAGATCGTCGGTGGCGTGATCTTGTTGTTTGCCATCACCAGACTTTCCATCGTTAACGAAACCGATATAAGTGAAAAAGCTGTAGAAGCCGAAGCGCGAACTGTATAGCCTGTGCTAGAATGGGTATATGACGATTGGTGAATTATCAATTCGGGAACACAAGAAAAAAAAGGGAAAGTTTGGCGTGTTTTCCAAAATGCCAGTGAAAAATCGACGCCAATTAAGTTTGGCTTACACACCAGGTGTGGGCGCGGTTTCGCAGGCTGTCGCTAAAAATCCTAAGCTTGCATATACGCTCACTTCCAAAGGCAATATGGTGGGTGTGGTGTCTGATGGCTCGGCTGTACTTGGTTTAGGCAACATTGGACCATTGGGCGCCATGCCAGTCATGGAAGGTAAGGCTGTTTTGTTTAAAGAATTTGCCGGAATTGACGCGGTGCCAATTGTTTTAGCCACGCAAGACGTGGATGAAATTGTGGCGGTGGTGAAAGCCATTGCGCCCACTTTTGGCGGGATTAACCTGGAAGATATCTCTGCACCCAGATGCTTTGAAGTGGAAGCACGATTACGTAAAGAGTTGGATATTCCGGTCTTTCATGACGATCAGCATGGCACGGCCATGGTTGTGGTTGCGGCATTGATCAATGCCCTGAAAGTGGTGGGGAAGAAAATTAATCAGGTGAAAATCGTGATCAATGGCGCGGGTGCGGCTGGCAACGCTACAGCTTTCCTGCTCCTTGCGGCAGGTGCTACAAATATCGTGACGTTGGATACCAAAGGGATTATTTATAAAGGACGAGACCAATTACCTGGTTATAAGATTAGGCTGGCGGCGGCCACGAATCCGAAGCGGATAACAGGGGATTTATCCGAAGCGGTAAAAAAAGCAGACGTGTTTATTGGATTAAGTAAGCCCGGAGTTTTGACGACAGCCATGATTAAAGCCATGGCCAAAAATCCAGTTGTGTTTGCCATGGCCAATCCAGTTCCAGAAATTATGCCAGAGGAAGCCAGGAAAGCCGGCGCGTCCGTGATTGCCACAGGCCGATCGGATTTTTCAAACCAGATTAATAATGTGTTGATCTTTCCGGGCTTTTTCCGCGGCCTGCTGGACAGTGGGAATAATCAAATTACAGAAAAAATGCAGTTAGCGGCAGCCAGAGCGCTAGCCAGTCTTACACCCAAACCAACCAAGAATAAAATCTTACCAGCAGTTTTTGACAAACGAGTTGCAAAGACCGTAGCGGCGGCATTGAAATAAAAATAAAAAAAGCCGCCGAAGCGTGATGCTAGGACGGTGGTTTGAGCAGATACGGAGTATCCCGCAGTTCGCGACTTAGCAGTGCGTGTCGTTGCCGCCACGGCTCAAAGTTCTTGCTGATTTTGTAAAGCAACTTGGCCTTGGCCTGGGACGGTTCGAAATACGCTGATCGGATGAAAAAACCCGCTCCAAGCCTGGCGTACCAGTCGATGTTGTGACGCCGTCGCATCTGATCTTGGAAAAATCCGCTCAAGACCAGACATTGCGCGCCCGCAGTTTCCATCATACTTCTGTCTGATAGCAGGGTGGTATCTGTGACGAAGTGATCAAAGACCGCGCTCAAAGTTGCAGGAGCTGGAAACTCAGCTTCGGCGCTAGTGGATACTTGCGCATAGTGCGCTAGGACGCTAGCGTTGTAGATGAGTTGCATCCGGTCAACTTGCGGACCTGAAACATCGCTAAGACGTTGGGCAAAAAATTCCAATGCCCGTTTGTCGTCGACTGACAGGAGTTCTGCCAATTCTGACATGAGATCCTCCAGTTGGCTTTTCTATATTTTAATCCCAAGCAATATTAATTGCTAACCATAAGTCAAGAGGCAATTAAAAAATCCCCAAACCAGTTGGGGATTTTTAGACGGCAACAGCGGCCAGCCTTCGACTATGAGTTTTCATGCACTTGGTGCAGGCTTTCACGCGTCTGCCATGTTCGAGTTTTAGCCATTGTAAGTTTGGATAAAGTCGGACCTTGGTTTTACGCATGGAGTGCGACCGAGTAAGGGTAGCTAGATAGCCTTTGCCGCAAATTTCGCATTTGCGCATTAAGGTTGTGAAAGAATTAATTAGGCTTTAAAATTAACCTGTTGTCCGCCGAAGCTTTAGCGAAGGCGGGAGCAACTTGCTAAGATTAGCATATTTAACCGGATTGATCAAGATCTATGGATCCAATTAGTATCGCCATATTTATCTTTATCTTATTGTTCTCTATTATTTTTCATGAAATCGCCCACGGGCTGATGGCGGAAAGGCTCGGGGATACGACAGCGCGTGATGCCGGGCGGCTAACTTTGAATCCCGTCCCGCACATTGATTTGTTCGGCTCAATTTTATTGCCCGCGTTTTTGCTGTTGGTTAATTCACCCATTCTTTTTGGCGCGGCTAAACCAGTGCCGGTGGATTTTCGGAATTTACGTAATCTCAAATGGGGGATGATTTTGGTATCACTGGCCGGACCCGCGACTAATTTCTTGCTTGCAATAGTCGCGGCAATAGTTTTTCGGATGCTTCCCAACATCTCGGAGCTCGGACAAGGCCTGCTTATCCAAACCATTAGTTTAAATTTAGTTTTGGGTTTGTTTAATCTCATCCCGATTCCGCCCTTGGATGGCTCCAAAATCTTAGCCAGCTTATTTGGGTTTTTGGATCGGAATTGGATGTACATGATGTTATCTTTGGAGCGATTCGGATTTATAATTTTGATTTTGTTTCTATATACCGGGTTGATTCAATTCATGATCGTCCCGCCATTGATTTTTTTACTCAAGTTTCTCCTGGGCCCAAACGTACCCCTGGGGTTGTAAGCCTTGACGGTTTTACACAAATCTGTTAGTATTTGCGAGTAATTAAGAATTCATCCAAGCTTTTTAACTTAACTGCGTAGAGTTGCACGCGGCTAGAAATGCCGTTTTTATTTGCCAGCGAGCGAGGGAGCGATCATTTATTACCGCTTCCGAGCGAGCGCTGCAATCAAGAATTTTAATTCTTCTTTGCCCAAATCTAAATCATGCCGACAGTCAATCAACTAATCCGTCATGGACGGACCAAACAAGTTTATAAATCCAAAACTCCAGCGCTGGATCGCGGTTTTAATTTGCTTAAGGGCCAGCCGTTTAAATATCCGAAAGGCTCACCATTTAAGCGCGGGGTTTGTATTAAAGTGACCACCACCACACCGAAGAAACCGAACTCGGCTCTGCGAAAAATTGCCCGGGTAAGGCTTTCCAATGGCATGGAAGTCACAGCATACATTCCAGGCATTGGACACAATTTACAAGAACACAGCGTGGTCATGATTCGCGGCGGCCGGGTCAAAGATTTGCCGGGCGTGCGTTATCACATTGTTCGTGGAAAATTAGACGCTTCCGGAGTGGAAGGCCGCAAGCGCGGTAGATCCAAATACGGAGCCAAGAGAAGTTGAAAAACTTTCTAATTATTAATTTCTATTGAGTTTTTAATTGCCAATTATTATTAATAACTCACTAAGAACTAATAACTAAAAATTAATTACTAATACTATGCCAAGAAAAGCCAGATCATATAAACGCCATCCGATTGCTGCTGATTATAAATACAATAGTGTTAAGATTGCCAAATTTATCAATTACGCCATGCAGCGCGGCAAAAAAACCGTAGCCACGAAAGTGGTTTACGGCGCTTTGGATAATATTGAAAAAGAAATGAAAACCGATCCTAAGGTTGTCTTTGAACAGGCCGTGCGAAATGTTTCTCCAATCCTAGAAGTTAAGGGTCGCCGAATTGGTGGGGCTAATTATCAGGTTCCAATGGAAGTGCAAGAGCCTCGCAAGACGACCTTAGGCATGAAGTGGATTATTGATGCCGCGGCTTCCAAAAAAGGTAAACCCATGGCTGTAAAATTAGCCACCGAACTTATGGAAGCCTACAATAAAATGGGCGCAGCCATAAAAAAGCGTGAAGACGTGCACAAGATGGCCGAAGCCAACAAAGCGTTTGCCCATTTCGCGCGCTTCCAAAGAAGGTAATTGATAGTTTCTAATTTTTAGTTTTTATTGAATTTTTAATAATTAGATATTAAAAATTGCAAACTCATTGCAAATTAAAAACTTTAAACTAAAAATTTATTTATGCCCAGAGAATATTCACTAGAGAAAACCAGAAATATCGGGATTATTGCCCACATCGATGCCGGTAAGACCACCACTACCGAGTCAATTTTGTTTTATACTGGGAAAATTCATAAAATCGGTGAAGTGCACGAAGGCAATACCGCCATGGACTGGATGGAACAGGAGCGTGAGCGTGGGATTACTATTACCGCCGCGGCCACAACCGCTTTCTGGTCGCCAAGTTTACAGAGTGGCGGTAAAGCCGATGACACGAATCGCGTAAATATCATTGACACCCCAGGACATGTGGACTTTACTGTGGAAGTGGAACGAAGTTTACGGGTTTTAGATGGCGCGGTCGTTGTGTTTGACGGTAAGATGGGTGTGGAGCCGCAATCCGAAACTGTGTGGCGACAAGCGGACAAGTATAGTGTACCGCGAATGTGTTTTATCAATAAAATTAACCAGACCGGCGGCGATTTTTACAAATCCTTGGATGCGATTCATAAGCGCCTCTCACCTAATGCCTTTCCAATTCAGCTGCCCATCGGATTTGAAAAAGATATCAATGGCGTCGTGGATTTGGTCAGGATGAAATCCTATACATATAAAGAGCATAAGGACAAAGGATTTACAGAAGGCGAAGTGCCAACGGATATGTTAGAAAAATGCAAAGAGTGGCGACATAAATTGATTGAAAAAGTTGTAGAGAGTGACGATGCGATAATGGAAAAATATTTGGCCGGAACTGAAATCAGTAACGAGGAATTAATCAGAGCCATCCGGCTTTCGACTCTGACCGGAAAGTTTTATCCGGTTTTAGGCGGCGACGGCCGCGGTTTGATTGTTGCCACGATCCTGGATGCGGTGGTTAACTACCTCCCAAGTCCTTTGGATAAGCCATCTGTCAAAGCGACACATCTTAAGACCAAAGAAGAATTACAACTTACTCCAAAAGATTCCGACAAGTTTGTGGCTTTGGCTTTCAAAATCGCCACTGATCCCTTTGTCGGAAAACTTGCTTTTTTTCGAGTTTACACGGGCACGCTTCAAACTGGTTCCTATATTTTAAATTCTAGATCTGGGAATAAAGAACGGGTTGGCCGTTTGGTGCGATTGCATGCGGATTCTCGCGAAGAAGTGAAAGAAGTTTATTCTGGCGACATTGCGGCGTTAGTTGGTCCGAAAGATACTTTTACCGGGGACACACTCTGTGATGCCGACTATCCAGTGATGCTGGAAAGAATCACCTTCCCAGAGCCAGTTATTTCTGTGGCGATCGAACCCAAAACCAAACAAGACCAAGAAAAGATGGGTTTGGCTTTGCAGAAACTGGCCGAAGAAGATCCGACTTTCCGTATCCGATCCGATGAAGAGACCAACCAGACTTTGATTTCTGGCATGGGGGAACTGCATTTGGAAATTTTAGTTGACCGCATGAAGCGGGAATTTAAAGTGGAAGCCAATGTTGGTCGTCCACAAGTAGCATACAAAGAAACCATCAAAGGCAAAGCCGAAGCGGAAGGCAAATACATCCGGCAGACCGGGGGTCGCGGACAATATGGTCATGTTTACATCCGCATTGAACCGCAAGATGATCCAACCAAAGGTAATGAATTTGTAAATGAAATTGTCGGCGGCACGATTCCGAAGGAATATATTAAGCCGATTGAGAAGGGTATTGCCGAAGCTGAAGACAGGGGCGTCATCGCCGGTTTTCCGGTGCTCAATGTGAAGACCACGGTTTACGATGGTAGTTATCACGAAGTGGACTCTTCGGAAATCGCGTTTAAAATCGCGGGCTCCATGGCTTTCCAGGAAGCTGTCAGAAAAGCTCAGCCAATTTTGCTTGAGCCGATTATGAAAGTGGAAGTTTTAACCCCCGAATCGTCACTCGGAGATGTGATTGGGGACTTAAATTCCAAGCGCGGTAATATTTTAGAAATGACCGAACGAGGCAATATCAAAGTCGTGGATGCGGAAGTGCCACTCGCGGAAATGTTTGGTTATGCCACCCAGATTCGGTCCATGTCCCAAGGCCAAGCCTCATACACCATGGAATTTCATCGTTACCAGGAAGTCCCGCGAAATGTAGCGGAGAAAATCATTGGCGAAGCCGGGAAGATAAGGGTCGGACAAGTCGGCAAGTAGCCGCTCGGCACGTTTGTAAAAATTACCGGCTGACAAATTCTGCTGAATTTGCAGCCTGCTTGCTAGCGCCGTCGCGCGTCGCAGGCTAATTTTTACAAAATGTCTCGCCGCCCTGCCTCTTGTTGAGAGAAGAGAAAATAATAAAAAAGCAGGCGAAAGTCTGGTTTTTCAACGGCTCAGCTTAAGGTGAGCCGTTGAAATTGGCATAAAAAAAGAACGACTTCCGAGACGGATGTCGTTAGTCGGTCGGGCCGAATGGCTTCTCGTCCCGTAGTCGGTCAACAAGGCCGTTTGAAACCGCTTGTGATTTCCCGGGCTATTGCGGCGGGTTGAGAGCATCAACGCTCGGATGCTCTTGGGTCTGTGGGTCACGGCCGCCGGGCCATCTGGTCTCTCTGTATCGTCGTTGAAATTCCCGTGGATCATAGCTCATGAGACCTTCTCCTGGTGAGTTGCGTATGCCAGCGAATGGCTCATCACAATGCCTGGCAGTTGTTCGGCAACCTTGTTCTTCAGGGCTTCCAGTGAACCATCATCGAGCACCACTTTTTTATTGAGCCCGATTCCGAGTTGGATCTCGGCGCTGTAGGTTTTGAAACCTTTGCGGCGCCAGTTGGAAAAATACCTGATTTCAAAGGCGCGGCCGCCGGCATGCTCTGTCTTGAGCTCAAGAAGCCTTTTTTACCTACTAGTCTCATTAATTTCCTCCGTTTGGTGTTTAGTGTACCAGGAAGCGGAGTTATCCACAAGATTCAGAGGGGCTTGCTAAGATTGGTCAAATACTATATAATTTTGGGGTGACTATAATTAATCGATAGGTTTTAGGCGGTTATTCTGTTCTTGGCCAAGGGTCGTTAGGTCGAAAGAAACTTGGCTTAGAGTCAGAATACAAAACGGCTTAAACCTTAACAAATAAGGGTATTTTATATGGCTGAAAAATTTGATAGAAGTAAACCGCATATTAACATTGGTACCATTGGTCACGTTGACCATGGCAAGACCACTTTGACTGCGGCTATCACCACGGTGCTTGCCAAAACTGGCAACGCCAAAGCTCGGGGCTATGATCAGATTGACAATGCTCCGGAAGAAAAGGCTCGTGGGATTACGATTAACACCACTCATGTCGAGTATGAATCCGACAAGCGCCACTATGCGCACGTGGATTGTCCGGGACACGCTGACTACATCAAAAACATGATTACTGGTGCGGCCCAAATGGACGGCGCGATCTTGGTTGTGTCCGCGGCTGACGGCCCAATGCCTCAAACTCGCGAACACATTCTTTTGGCCCGCCAGGTCGGTGTGCCTTACATCGTAGTTTATCTTAATAAAGTGGACACAGTGGATGATAAAGAACTTTTGGACTTGGTTGAGGAAGAAGTCCGAGATCTTTTGACCAAATATCAATTTCCAGGCAAAGATACTCCGATAATTCGTGGTTCAGCTTTGAAAGCTTTGGAAGGCGACAGTTCTGAAATCGGTGAACCATCTATTCTCAAGCTCGTGGAAGCTTTGGATTCATACATTCCGCAACCAGTTCGCGAAACCGACAAGCCGTACCTGATGCCGATTGAAGATATTTTTTCAATTGAAGGTCGGGGCACGGTAGTGACTGGTAGAATTGAACGCGGCACGGTCAAGCTTAACGAAGAAGTAGAAATCGTGGGGCTTAAGCCGACTGCGAAAACTGTTGTGACTGGAATCGAAATGTTTAATAAGCAATTGGATGAGGGTCGTGCCGGCGATAACGCCGGGATCCTGCTTCGCGGTACTAAGAAAGATGAAGTGGAACGCGGCCAAGTGCTTTGTAAACCAGGCTCCATTACTCCGCATACGGAATTTGACGCGGAAGTTTATATTTTAACCAAAGAAGAAGGCGGCCGGCACACCCCATTCTTCAAAGGTTATAAACCGCAATTCTATATCCGAACCACTGACGTGACTGGCGAAGTTGAATTGCCAGCCGGACAAGAAATGGTCATGCCTGGCGATACCGTCACTTTGAAAATTAAGTTGATTACCCCGGTTGCCATGGAAGAGAAGATGCGTTTTGCTATCCGCGAAGGCGGACACACGGTCGGCGCTGGTGTGGTGCTTAAGATCAACAAATAATCTATATTAGGACTAGCCAAATTATTTCGGTTAGTCCTTTTGTGTAGTTTGACATAGCGCGTGAAATAGTGTATTTTAACCAGGTTGCGCAATTAATCGTTAATTACCAATTGAATGCCGCTGAATCAAACTGAAACTGGAAGAATTCGGATTAAAATCCGAGCATACGACCATAAACTGATTGACCAATCCGCAAGGCAAATCGTAGACACCGCCAAGCGAACCGGTGCTGCGGTTGTCGGTCCCGTGCCACTGCCCACCGAGAAGACCAAGTATACGGTCAACCGGTCAACCTTTGTGCATAAGAATGCCCGCGAACAGTTTGAGATGCGGATTCATAAACGATTGATTGACATCGCCTCTCCGACGCCAAAGACGATTGATGCGCTCAGTAATCTGAATTTGCCGGCAGGCGTGGACATTGAGATTAAAATGTAAGAAAGTAGTAAGTAGAAGATTGGACTGATCCCAAAGGATATCACCAATCGATGAAGGACCGCTAAGGCTTCTTTATAAAAAAAGGGATCTTAGCGGTTTTTTATTCCGACGCGGGCTTTGCCCGGTCGGAACTCCGACCAAAGCGTCGGAGTAAACCAAAGTATATATTAATTTATATACGAAATTTATGCCAAAGTTTATCCTCGCAGAAAAACTGAATATGTCGCAGATGTTCACTAAAGATGGCAAGGTCGTTCCGGTGACTATTTTAAGAGCGGGTCCGGTGAAAGTCACGCAAGTTAAAACCCTGGAGAAAGATAAGTACCTGGCAGTGCAAGTTGGGTTTGGGAAGAAAAAGCGTGGCAATAAATTTACCAAATTGACGGAATTCCGAATCGGGGAAAAAGATACCTTTGCCAAAGACGACGAGATTAAAGTGGATACCTTTGTAGTGGGAGATTTGGTCAAAGTTACGGCGGAAATGAAAGGCCGAGGGTTTGCCGGTCCGATCAAACGCCATGGATTCAAAGGAGCCCCAGCAAGTCATGGTCACGACCATCCCAGAGCGGTTGGTGCCATTGGTGGCAGATTTCCGCAACATGTTCGTAAAGGTTTGCGTATGGCCGGCCGAATGGGTGGCGTTCGGACAGTTACGAATCTGGAAGTTATAGATGTTGACGTTGATCGGAATTTGATTGCTGTGAAAGGGGCAGTTCCTGGAGCAAACGGCGGGATTGTAAAGATTCAAACCGTTTAGTATGCTGATTATCGGTCACAGGGGAGCATCAGGGTTGGAACCGGAGAATACGATCCGTTCTTTTAAAAAAGCCGAAGAGCTAAAAGTAGATATGATAGAAATGGATCTTAGGGAGTCGAAAGATGGCCAAGTGATTATCTTTCACGACCACAGTTTAAAAAGATTGTTTGGAATAAATAAGGCGGTGAAGCACCTCACAGTCGTGGAGCTTAAAGAGATCTCTATATCCCGCGAAATCCCGACACTTGACGAAGTTTTATCCACGATCAATTCGGATTTGCAGCTGGATGTAAAAGTTCACGGACTTGAAGAAAAAATTTTAGCAAAAATAAAAAACTTTCCGCACAAGGTTCTGATTTCCTCTTTTTACCCAAAGGTGCTAAAGAAAATCCGAGCTTTGGATGGAAATATCCCTCTGGCCTTGGTAATTCCAATCAAGAAGTTTCATCTAATAGCGATTGCCAACTTTCTTACGAGAAAGCTCAATCTGGAAGCAATTCATCCAAGAAATTATATCGTGTCCTTGCCGCTCATTGCGTTATTTCGCAGATCAGGAAAAAAGATCAATGCTTGGACTGTTAACAGCGAGAGCGAATACCGGCGGATGCAGAAGCTTGGAATAGACGGCATTTTTACTGACTGTCCGCAATTAT
>MFEJ01000015.1:21591-24884 GCA_001779915.1 Candidatus Doudnabacteria bacterium RIFCSPHIGHO2_01_FULL_45_18
TCTGGCGGGAAATAAACCATATTTTATGGCGAAAGTCACAGTTTACAATCAAACAGGCGAGAAAGTTTCCGAACTGGATTTGAATCCGGCAATTTTTGGTATAGAAAAAATTGACGCTAATTTAGTACACGCCGCAGTGCGCACGCAGCGTAACAATGCTAGAGGATCGATAGCTCATACGAAAAATCGTGGTGAAGTCGCAGGATCAGGAAAGAAACCCTGGAAGCAGAAAGGCACGGGACGCGCACGGGCAGGTTCTGTTCGCTCACCACTTTGGCGGCACGGTGGGGTCACTTTCGGTCCAACCAGCGCCCGTAACTGGTCTCTGAAAATGAATCGATCGGCGTTTCGCAAGGCGTTATTTACAGTTTTGACCGATAAGTCTAATGATAAAAAGTTGATTATAGTTGAAAATTTGGATACCACAGCTAAATCAAAAGAGTTGGCGAATAAACTAGCGAATCTGGCCAGCAAGGCAGGCTTGGGTCGCAAGTATATTTTGGTTACAGCCACACACAATAAGGAACTGGAACGCGCCGCGAAAAACATAGTGAACGTAAAAATTATAGTAGCCAGTCAATTGAATGTTTTGGATTTACTGTCGCATGACGCGCTGATTTTAAAGGATGCCTTGCCAGTTATCGAGCAGACCTACCTTAAATAATATGAGCATTTTAGATAGATTTAAAAAGAAAGCGGATGAGAAAAAGACTCACAAGCATAATGAGAATGTTTTAGATTTGGTTAAAGATCCCGCCTTCGCCAAGGCTTCGGCGGGCAGGGAAAAGACCGCTGAGCAAAAAGCCGTACTGAAAGAAAACACCGGTCGCGCCCATCATGTTCTGCATCACCACCATTTGTCTGAAAAGACCAACCAGTTTTCAAGCCAAGGCCGTTATGTGTTCAAGGTTGCCAAAGACGTGAATAAAATTGAAGTTAGAAATGCCGTTGAATCAGTATACGACGTGCATGTTGCCAGCGTGAATATGATTAACGTCAGGGGTAAAAGACGGAGACAAGGCAAAAGCGTAGGTCGGACTCAAGATTGGAAGAAAGCGATTGTGACCTTAAAAACTGGTGAACGAATTAGCGGATTATCCGAAGGAGTATAAGTGAGAGTGCTTAATTTTTATTTTTCAGTTTCTAGTGAGTTGTTATTAACTAATTATTATTTGAAACTCAATAAAAATTTGAAACTTGAAACTTTTAATTAATTTATGGCCATAAAAATCTACAAACCAACTTCACCCGGACGACGCCTTCACTCTGTGACGGATTATTCGGTTTTGACCAAACATACTAAACCCATGAAGGCGAACATTGTTTCCATGTCCAAAACCGCTGGTCGGAACAATCAAGGAAAAATTACTATCAGACATCAGGGTGGTGGACATAAGCAAAAAGTCCGCATGATTGATTTTGATCGACAGAAAATGAATATTCCGGCAAAAGTTGAGACATTGGAATATGATCCAGGACGCAGCGCGTTTATTTCGAGGCTTGCTTACAAAGATGGGGAGAAGCGATATATTTTGGCTCCTGATGGGTTGAAAGCTGGCGATATTCTGATCACCTCGGAGCGCGCGGAAATCAAACCCGGCAACCGAATGATGATCAAACACGTTCCGGTAGGAAGTTTTGTGCACGATATTGAAATTTTAGGTTCTCGTGGCGGACAACTGGCCAGATCAGCAGGGACTTATGCGATTGTGCAAACACAAGAACCTGAATATTCCACGCTAAAATTACCTTCCGGCGAAATTCGTAAAATTCCGGGCAAGTCATTTGCCACGATTGGTCAAGTTTCCAATACTGACTGGATGTATGTTAGAATCGGTAAAGCCGGAAGAAACCGACACATGGGCATCAGGCCTTCGGTTCGTGGTAAAGCCATGAACCCGATTGACCATCCGCACGGCGGCGGTGAAGGCCATAACCCAATTGGTTTGAAGTATCCGAAAACTCCTTGGGGCAAACACGCGTTGGGAGTAAAGACCCGGAATAAAAAGAAAGCATCAAGTAAGTTTATTATGCAACGAAGAAAATAATCCATGTCACGATCACTGAAAAAAGGCCCATTTATAGATCCGAAACTTTTGGAGAAAATCCAGAAGGTTAAACCTGGGCAAAAAGTTGAGATCAAGACCTGGTCTCGCGATTCGACGATTTTTCCGGAAATGGTTGGGATGACTTTTCTTGTGCATAATGGTAAGAATTTTATTACAGTGATTTGTTCGGAAAACATGGTCGGCCACAAGCTCGGCGAATTTTCGCCCAGCCGTAAATTTACCCGCCATGGTGGCCGGATGGCAAAAGAAGAAGCAATGGCAGCCCAAGATGCGGAAAAACGTGCCATGGAGGCTGCTAAAGCCCCGGTGGAAGGAGCTAAGAAATAATTATGGCCATAGATAAGTCTAAAATTACTGAGTTCAAAGCCTTTGCGCGATATATTCATGTCAGTCCGCGCAAGTTAAGATTGGTCGCGGATTTGGTTCGTCAAACTCCGGTTGACACAGCTTTAGAACAACTTCGGTTTTCTTCCAAAAATGCGGCTCTTCCTTTGACCAAAGCGATTAATTCCGCGGTGGCCAATGCGGTGCATAATTTTAATATGAACAAAGAGAATTTATTTGTGAAATCAATCACGATTGATCAAGGACCGGTATTTAAGCGTTATGCTCCCAGGGCCCAGGGTCGCGCGTTTGTGGAACGCAAGCGGACAAGCCACATTAATGTTATTTTGGAATCGCGTGACATTAAGCACAAGACCAAGCGATCAATTTTTTCACTAAGACCAAGGATTGTAGAAACGCAAGCACAGCATCCGGTGAACGAACCTAAAACAGGCGAGGTCCAAGCTCGGCCGCAAGCACCAAAGCAAGCGCCTAAGCCCCGGGAAAGAATTAAGCAGAATTTAGTGACATTGAAGCGTCGTTTATTTAACCGAAAGAGCGGCTAATTTTATGGGACAGAAAGTTAACGCCAACAGTTTAAGAATCAACATTACGGATACTTGGAAATCCCGATGGCTTTCCAAGACCAGTTTTGCCAAATTTTTAGAGCAGGATACGAAGATCCGAGCATTTTTGATGTTGGAACTGAAAAGAGCAGGCATGGTCCGCGTGGACATTGAACGATTTGGTAAAACTATTACCGTGACTGTGAAGACCACCAAGCCTGGCATGATTATCGGTAAAGGCGGTAGTGGCATTGAAGATTTAAAGAAAAAAATTGAGAAGCATTTAGACATTGGCAAACTGGATTTGAAAATTAATATTGAGGAAGTTAAGGAT
>MFEJ01000016.1 GCA_001779915.1 Candidatus Doudnabacteria bacterium RIFCSPHIGHO2_01_FULL_45_18
ATAATTTTTATGTTGCTAGCTTTGTTGCTGATTTTTGATCAGAAAGGCTATTTAGGGGCGCTGAAAGATGGCTATTTTCGAGTTTATGGCACCATTACTCAAAAGCTTACGCAAGGCGTGAGTGCGATTAAGGTAAGCTTTGGCACCTTTTTTATCATCAAAAATTTGGCCTCTGACAACGCTCGTCTTAACCAACAAGTTGACGAGCTGTCCTTTGCCAACGCCAGACTGAAATCAGCGCAGGATGAGAACTTGGCCCTTCGCCGCGCGCTGAATTTTAAGGAAGGCTCACCCTTAGATCTCGTCCCGGTGGAGGCGCTGTTATTGGATCCTACCGGGTTTACCCAGACCGTGATTGTTGATAAGGGAGAAAATTACAATTTGAGGGTTAATCAGCCAATCGTGGTTAGTCCCGGAATCCTGGTTGGCAAAATTACTAAAATTTATCCTAATAGCGCGGAGGTGACTCTGATCACTGATCCGGATGTCGTTATTAACGCGGAAGCCGTGGATTCCGGAGCCAAAGGCTTGATTAAAGGCCAGCACGGACTGGCGTTAGCGTTTGATTTGATCACGCAGAATGAACTTATCAAAACCGGAGACAATGTGATTACCTCCGGATTGTCCGAAGATTTTCCCCGCGGGCTTTTGATTGGGGAAATCAGTTCGATTCGTTCAACCGGCAGTGATTTATTCCAAAAAGCGTTTGTGGCCCCAGTCGCCGATTTGCGCAATCTTAGGTTTTTATTCGCTGTCCAATGAGGAATGCAATTTGGATTCTCGCCTTGTTTGCCTTAGTCCTGGTTCAAGGAGGGATTCTGGCGCCATTAAAAATTGAGCCTATTAATTTGCTTTTAGTTGCTGTGGTAAGCGCTACGATATTGTGTACACTAAACCAAGGTTTGCTGATCGTGATTGTGAGCGGCCTGTTTCTGGATTTTTTGTCAAGGACTCCTGATGGACTTGTGACAGCAAGTTTACTCATTTTATTTTTAATTTTATGGTTTGTACTTAATGAAATTCTGGCGCGCGAGCCTAACCTGCTGATTGTGTTTTCATCTGTTGCTGCCAGCACCATTTTATTTTTTTTGATATTTACCCTCTTTAACAGTTTTTTTGTCCAGCCGGATATTCGATATATATTTTTAACCCAATTGCCCCTGACCCTGCTTTGGAATTTAGTTTTGACTTATCCAGTTTTTAAGTATTTTTTTTGGATCCATGAAAAATCCCTTCGTTTTGCCAAACCTTAGCCGCAAAATCAAATTTGCGAAAAATCTGGGCTTTGAAGAAGCGTTGATGGGTACAGTCACCAAAGACGCGGAAATTTTAGATGACAAGCGCGACACTTTAAATTACCGCAGTCTCTTCATAATTATTATTATTGGTTTATCACTGCTTTTAAGTCGAACTATTTATTTACAGGTCGTAAAAGGGTCCGAGTACCGTGCGTTAGCTGAAGGCAACAAACTACGCGCCCAATATATTTTGGCTCCGCGAGGCCAGCTGTTGGATCGGGAAGGCTTGGTTCTCGTCGGCAATATGCCTAGTTTCGAACTGGCGGTTGTGACGTCTGATCTGTCGACGGATAAAACCGAATTTGATGGGAGACTCACCCAAGTCGGAAGTATCCTAGGTAAAGATCCATCTTTCCTGCTGGATATAATTCGGCAGATGACCAAGGATGCATTTCAGGCTCAGACCCTGGCGCAAAATATTACCAAAGACCAGGCTTTAATCCTGATGGCCAAGGCTTCTGATCTGAAAGGATTTGTAGTCCAGAACAACCCGATTCGTCATTATAAGGATCCGTTGGTGTTTGCGCATTTGACCGGTTATACCGGCAAAATCACGACGGCAGAACTTGAAGAGAACCAGGATCAAGACTATGCGCTGAATGATTACATTGGCAAAAACGGCATTGAATTTGCATACGAAGAAAAATTGCGCGGCGTGGCGGGTAAGCAACAGGCGGAAGTTGACGCGCAAGGGTTATTTAAAAAAGCCTTACAAGAAATCCCGGCCCGCCCAGGCTCGGATGTGAAACTCAATATTGATTATGATTTGCAAAAAGTAATTTACGACAGCTTGCTTAAGGTCATGGGAAAAAGAGGATTAAAGCGCGCGGCAGCTATCGCGACTAGTCCGCAGACCGGCGAAGTCCTGGCGTTGTTATCCTTGCCTTCATTTGACAGTAATTTATTTGCGCGGGGGATAACGCAAGATGAGTTTAATAAAATCATTAACGACCCAAATCAGCCGCTCCTGGACCGTGTGATCAGTGGTACTTATCCACCCGGTTCCACGATCAAACCTGTCATGGCCATAGCCGGACTGTCCGAGGGCATAGTGACTCCGCAAACTAAAATTTTGGATGATGGGGTGATTAGAGTCGGGATTTATAATTTTTACGGTTATGAACGCGAAGGCTTGGGACTCATGGACATTTATTCCGCCATTGCCCGCTCGTCCGACATTTATTTTTATACTTTAGGCGGGGGTAATCCGAAAAGTGTGGTCAAGCAGGGTTTAGGACCGGACAAGATCGCCACTTGGTTTCGCAAATTTAATTTAGGATCACCTCTCGAGATTGATTTGCCGAGTGAGAAATCCGGGCTCGTGCCTGATCCGGACTGGAAGGAAAGGGTGAAGAAAGAAAATTGGTTTTTAGGAGATACCTATCACGAATCCATTGGTCAGGGCGATGTTCTGGCAACTCCGTTGCAAGTTAACAGCTGGACCGCGACCATTGCCAATGGCGGACGGGTTTTACGTCCGTATCTTTTACATCAAGATTCCGGCGGCCAACCGAAAGTCATCGCGGAAAATATTATTGATCCAAGCTATATCCAGGTTGTGCAGGATGCTATGCGCCAGGCCGTGACCCTAGGCTCGGCGCGCTCGCTTCTGGATTTACCAATTGAAGTGTCTGGTAAAACCGGCACTGCCCAATTTGACGCTCGGGATCTTCGGCGCACTCACGCGTGGTTTACGTCTTATGCGCCATCCAGCAACCCACAGATCGCGCTGACAATTTTAGTGGAAGCCGGTGGGGAAGGATATGCCGTGGCTGTGCCAGTGGCAAAAGAAGTGTATCAATGGTGGGCAGAGAATAGATATAATAAATAATTTTCTTTAACTACTTTTTTCTAGAAAAAAGTAGCAAAAAAGTCGTGACAATTAGAAAAATTTACCAGAATTTATTACTCACTCACTAAAACTGCAATTGCTAATCGCAAGAGCAGTTTTTTAACGCTCGTTCGCATCAAATTCTGACTAAATTTTTCTAATTGTCGCATTAAACTGCCGGAAATAAAAAAATCCCTTTCGGTGGAAAAGGGGGGAGGGAACGATGGCGAGTTGCCAATCGTCCCCAGTTTTGTTGATCCTTCGTCACTCACTTGAGTTTTGCCAGGAACTTCTTGAGCAACTTTTCGGTTAGTCGGTACTCTTGCACGACTTTTGCGGAGGGGTTGAGCTTGCGGGTTCTGAACACCTTGTCCTCATGGCCTTCGTGCATACAGTGCTCAGTGGCGGTGCAGTGGTCTTCAATGCCCGAATGAAGTTGTAAGCCGCGTTTGTTGAGCACGAGGTCTTCCCATCTGACCTTACCGGGACGCTCTGCAATCTGGTCTGGGAATTCCCGAAGCACAAACTCGGCATCCGGTAGCATGTCTTTCGATTTCCGGACCAGTTGCTTCAAAGCACGAACTGTCGCCTTCTCTTGTTGAACAGTTAGATTCATTGTTTTCCTCCTGCCAAACACCTCGCTAACCAAGCGAAAGTGGTCAGTCCCATTTTTGATACTAACTACTAATTATACTCCTTTTTGACGCATTTGTCAATACTGGCTTATACTTAACCTATAGACTAATCTTTAGTTCACCCTCCCCCCCGACCCCTCTCCCGTCGAGGGAGAGGGGTGTTCTAATTTGAAGAAAATCAATCCTATGCATGAATTGTTTCGAAAAATTGCGCATAAAACTGCCGAGGCCGTAGGCTCGGCTCGGGTGTTCGTTCTGGCGTTAACCGTGGTCATTGTCTGGGCCTTGACTGGCTCGATATATGATTATTCCCAAGATTGGCAGTTGGTGATTAACACCGGCACCACCATCGTGACTTTTCTCATGGTATTTTTGATTCAGAACACCCAGAACCGCGACAGCAAAGTCATGCAGCTGAAGTTAGATGAACTGATCCGCGCGAGCCGTCCCGCGCGCGACCGGCTGGTGGATCTGGAAGATTTGTCAGACACGGAACTGCAGAAACTCCAAAACGAATTTGAACGAATCCAGAAACACGCTTCGGAGCGAGCTAATAGAAAAAACAGTTCCCAAGGTTGACAAGTTTTTCAATATGACATAAGCTTGTCCTGCCTGCCGCAGGCAGGCTCGTATTAATCAAGGACCCAAGCGTGGGCCCTTTTATAGACAACAGAATGAATAAAGCAGTATTGCTCACCGAAGATGGTTTAAAGAAATTGCAGGACGAACTGAAGGTCCTAAAAGAAGTGCGTCGCCATGAAGTCATCGAACGCATCCAGGAAGCGGTGTCGCATGGCGATTTATCGGAAAACGCAGACTACGCGCAGGCGAAAGAAGAGCAGGCATTTATAGAGGGCCATATTCAGGAAATTGAGGAGATGCTGAAAAACGCCCAAATAATTTCGCACTCGCCGAATCACAACATTGTTTCCATCGGATCCACGGTCACAGCCAAAGTCGGCGGCAAGGAAGTTAAATATGCGATTGTGGGAGCCAACGAAGCCAACCCGGCGGCTGGTAAAATTTCTAACGAATCACTGGTTGGTCGCGCTCTTTTGGGAGCCAAGAAAGGGGATAAAATTCCGATCCAGGCCCCAGCTGGCAAAACTGAATACGAAATAGTCAGTATTGAATAAACCAAAGCCCCACGAAGATCAGGGGTTTTTATCCAGCACCAGAATTCTGGTGCTGGATTTAAATATGCTAAGATTGAATCATGAACCAACTCGCAATCGGGATTATTTCGGGTTTCTTAATTTTTTTGGGAACCTTGGGCGCAATCTTGCCATTTTTGCCTGGGCTTCCCCTGGCACTTGCCGGCCTAATTTTATTTGCCTGGACAAGTCACGCCATATCAATTTGGGGGATTGCTATATTTGTCGGATTGGTACTTGTCACAATTTTAGTGGATATATTTGCCCCAGCACTTGCGGCTAAAGGGCGCAAGGTTTCCAAATACGGCGTGTGGGGCGCTTTAATCGGCGGATTTTTGGGAATTGCTCTGCTTGGTCCGATCGGTATACTGTTAGGCCCCTTGGCCGGTGCTTTTTTCGGCGAGATGATGAATGCCGGAACAACTGAAGATGCTTTGCAAGCGGCCGGTGCGGCCATGATTGGTTTAGTCATTGGTTCAGTATTTAAACTCATGGTTGGCCTTGCGATGTTTGTTTATTTTCTGGTTAACGCAATTAATATATGAGTAAGCCGGAGCTAGCAATATTTGGTGGGGGTTGTTTTTGGTGCACCGAAGCGATTTTTAGCCGCTTGCGTGGTGTGGAATCTGTAGAGTCTGGTTATACTGGCGGATCTTTGGCCAAGCCGACCTACGAACAAGTATCTATGGGAAACACGGGGCATGTGGAATCCATCAAGATTGAATTTGATCCGAGCGCGGTGAAATATTCAGATTTACTGAATGTATTTTTCGCCACGCACGACCCCACCACTCTGAACCGACAGGGTAATGATGTCGGTGAGCAATATCGTTCGGCGATTTTCTATACGACACCCCAGCAGAAAAAAACTGCGGAAGAATTTATCCAAAAACTTGCAGACGAGGAAACATTTGATGACCCGATTGTGACGGCAGTGTCACCGCTTGATAAATTTTGGCCCGCAGAAAGCTACCACCAGCGATATTATGAGCAAAATGCGAACAAACCATACTGCCAGGTCGTGATCAATCCTAAGCTTGCTAAACTCCGGCAAAAGTTCGCCCCATTGCTAAAACCTACGTAATTTGCTAAGATTTAGGCAACAAGCAATAAGAGGAAAGTTAGAAAAGGAGAGTGTCATGGCGGAGACTAACGCCTATGATTCTTTTAGGTTCCCTGGGGACATCCATCCACCCATAAGCATCTTGAAGGAGTTCATTCGTCAGACACTGCCCAGTGAACAAATGGATGACGCAGTTGAAACTCACATAGAGCAGTGTGAAGGTTGCGGGCACTTGACGGCTCATCTCACGTGGGTCGAACCCCTCATCAGAAAATCGGGTTAAACCAAGAGGTTTGATCCGCTTTTTTTTGCTCAAAAAATAAATTCAGGTTATATTTAAAGCTATAATATGTTTAATTTCAGAAAAGTTGCTTTGGGCGGGCTGATAATTGCTCTTATGGGTACGAGTTTGGTTTATGCTCAATCGCAAAATTGGTTTTTGTACAAACCGTGTAGCCGACCGATTACTTATACGATCGACACGTTTGATCCGAGCTTTGGCATTTCCCAAGAAGAGTTTCTGGATAACATCGCGAAAGCCGTGGATATTTGGGAACAGCCGGTTGCCAAAAATCTGTTTGAATATTCGCCAACTGGCAAACTTAAAATTAACTTGGTTTATGATTACCGACAAGAAGCCACTGACCGTCTAAATGAGCTGGGTATTCGGATTGAAGACAGCCAGGTGTCCTATAATAATTTGAAAGTCAAGTATAACAGTCTGGTCGCGGAATATGAAAGTTTGAAACCTGTGCTTGATAATTTAATTGCGCAATACGAAGCGGCGAGTAAACAATACGCGCAGTCAGTCAGTTACTGGAACGGCCGTGGTGGGGCGCCGAAAGGCGAGTACGAGAAACTGCAGACGCAACAGAAAAAATTGCAGGCGGATTTAAATCAGATAAATCAGATGAAAAATCAAATTAATCAACTGGTGGATGACATCAACGCTTCGGTCAATGTTCTAAATTATTTGGTCAGACAGCTGAATTTGAATGTCACGAACTATAACACGATTGGTACTTCCCGCGGACAGGAATTTGAAGAAGGCTTGTTTGTTAGCGACCAAAGTGGCCAGAAAATAGATATTTATGAATTTGATAGTGAAGAAAAACTCGTGCGCGTACTTGCCCATGAATTGGGGCATGCGTTAGGACTAAATCACGTGGAAGATTCAGATGCGATTATGTATCGGTTGAATCAGAGTCAAAATAGCATGTTAACCGCAGCTGATATTGCTGATTTGAAACAGGTTTGCAAGATGCCATAGAGACTAATCGCTAAAATAAAAAACCGCCAGGGTCCTAGTTAGGAAGCTTGGCGAAGGCGAAGTTGTTCGGCAGACTCAATTAGGGATTCCAGGACATCGTTCGGGACCTGGATCCCTTGTTGGCTGGCGTTGGTGCCCGGAATCTCATGCCACGGTCTCATGTTTGGGTGGAGGAGTGCGTTCATCAGACCAAGGGTAACGTTGAACCGGGGATCGGCAATAAGTCCATTTTCCATGGACCCCAAGAAATGCTTGGTTCCATCAGGTGTCCTGAATGAGTAGCGGCCTTCACCTGGTTTCCTGCCCTCGACGACTGGGGTGATATTCACCATTAGATCCTCCTGATCTGTAATATAATATACCTCGTGTTTACCGCTGTCAAAGGCGCCTGCCTGCCGGTCAGGCAGGGTTTTTGAATTTATATAATTTATGGTATAATTTGGAATAGTTAACACAACAAAATGAGCGAGAAAATTGAAGAATTACGACAGGTTCGCATTGAGAAACTAAACAAGCTTAAAACTGCCGGCATTGATCCTTATCCAGTTGAGTCTGAAAGGACTGATGAAATCGGCGAGGTAATCGCAAATTTTGCAGAGCTTTCTGCGAATAAAAAATTAGTCACCTTGGCTGGTCGAATTCGATCCATCCGCACACATGGGAAGCTGACTTTTGGCAATCTGGAAGATAGTAGTGGCCAAATCCAGTTTTTGCTGCGCGAAGACGTGTTGGGCGAGAAATTATTTAAAGATTTTGCCGATTTTTTGGACATTGGCGATTTTCTACAGATTACCGGAACCCTAAGTTTATCTAAAACCAACGAAAAAACCTTAGAAGCCACCGCTTATAAACTTCTGACCAAATCCATCCGCCCGATTCCACAAAATTATTTTGGGCTTAAGGATTTAGAAGTTAAATTGCGAAAAAGATATTTAGATCTGATCGCGAATCCTGAAACCCGAGAGTTGTTTCGAAAAAAAGCAGTTTTCTGGCAGACAATTAGAAATTTTATGATTAAAGAAGAATTTTTGGAAGTTTGGACTCCGGTTTTAGAGAACATTCCTGGTGGAGCCGACGCTGAACCCTTCATCACTCACCACAACGCCCTGGATCGTGATTTTTATTTACGAATTTCTCTGGAGCTGCCTTTGAAAAAATTGTTGGTTGGAGGCTTAGATAAAGTTTTCGAAATCGGTCGTGTTTTTCGCAACGAAGGAATTGATCGCGAACATTTACAGGAATATGATGCCCTAGAATTTTACTGGGCCTATTCTGATTATGGAAAAGGAATGGATCTGGTGGAGAAGTTATATAAAAATATCGTGAAGAAAGTTATTGGACAAAGCGAAACTGAATATGAAGGCCATAAAATCAACTGGGATGGAAAATGGAAACACGTAGATTATTTTGAATTATTTGAAAAAGAAACCGGCTTAGATTTAAATAATGTTTCCGACGAAGAGCTTTTAGTTTATACTAAAAAAATCAAGATTGAAATCATCAGAGCTATGGGCCGCGGTAGGCTGATTGACGCAATTTACAAAAAAACCGTACGACCGAAACTAATTCAGCCATGTTTCCTAGTTGGCCATCCACTCGAGACGTCGCCTTTAGCAAAAAAGGATCCCAAAAATCCAAAAAGGATTTTACGATTTCAACCGATCGCTGGGGGAAGCGAACTAGGCATGGGGTTTAGTGAATTAAATGATCCGATTGACCAAAACGCCAGGTTTGATGAGCAAATGAAAATGAAAGAAGCTGGTGACAAAGAGGCCCACATGAAAGACGAGGATTTTGTGGAAGCGCTTGAATATGGCCTGCCTCCGGCTGTTGGGTTCGGCATGAGCGAACGCCTATTTGCCGTGCTGATGAATAAATCCATCCGCGAAACAGTTATTTTCCCGCCAATGAAGAATGAATAAACTGCTGATCGCTACGACCAATCTTGGTAAATTTGATGAGTATAAAAAGTTTCTGGCCAGCTACCCTTTAAAACTAGTTAGTTTGAAAGATCTAAATATAACAGATGAATCGCCAGAGCCTGCCAAGACCTTTGAAGAAAATGCCATAATTAAAGCCAAATTCTATTATGCAAAAAGCCAGATACCCACACTAGTAGATGACGGAGGATTTGAGATTGATGCCTTGCACGGTGAACCGGGAGTAAAAAGTCACCGGTGGCTAGGGGAAAAGACTACTGATGAGGATTTGATCAATGAAACGATCAAACGGATGAAAAAAATTCCAGATGGAAAGCGTCAATGTCGATTAACTTTAGTTATCGCAGTGGCGGGAACTTTCGGGCTTATGACCGCCCAATCATCAATCGAAGGTGTCGTTCCTCCCAAACCTTCGGAAAAAAAAATTAAAGGTTATCCGTTTCGATCCGTGATGTATCTACCCAAGTTTCATAAATACTATATTGACCTGACAGACGAGGAACATGAGATTCTCAATCACCGCAAACAAGCATTAGAAAAAATTAAAGATGTTTTTAACCAAATTAATAATTAATCTGCCTCCGCTGAAGCTTCGGCGGACAGGCCAAAATATATGAACAAACTTTTGATCGCTACAACCAATCCCGCGAAATTTGCCGAATACCGAAAACTTTTGGCTAATTCCGGCATGGAACTGGTTAGCCTGACTGATGTGGGTTTGTCTGAAATTCCACAAGAGACAGGCAAGACTTTTGAGGAGAATGCGATTATTAAGGCGAAGTTTTACTCGCAAAAATGCGGCCTGCCGGCTCTGGCGGACGATGGTGGGCTTGAGATTGAAGCGATCGGTCAAAGCGGGATTCACACCCCGAACTTGCCGGATGAGGAAATTATTAACGATATTATTAACCGGATGAAAAATGTTCCGGAGGACCAAAGAAAATGTAAATTAAGTGTGGCCATTGCCCTATCCACACCATACGGGATTATGACATCGTTTTCTGACGTCGTGGGAACTATCCCGCTTAAACCTTCGGAAAAACGATTGGCCGGCTATCCATTTCGGTCATTGATTTTTTTGCCAAGTTATAATAAATATTATATTGACATAACCGACGAAGAGGACGAAGTTCTCAATCATCGCCGTCACGCGCTGGAAAAAATTCAAGATATGGTGCAGGAATTAAGCAACCGATAAATATTTCATGCTCGACATAAAGTACATCAGAGAAAATCCGGATAAGGTTCGAAAAGCGATTAAAGATAAAAACGGCAATGTTGAAAACCTCGATAATGCTATCCAGAAGGATAATCTTCGTCGTTCTTTGATTATCGACGTCGAAGCCATAAGAAGCCGTCGGAATCAAATCGCGGAAAAGTTAAAACAGGATAAAGACGATGCATTAATTGAGGAAAGCAAGCAACTTAAAGAACGGCTAACAAAACTCGAAACTGAACTTAGCAACATCGAGCAGGATTGGAAAGCAGCCATGATTCAAATTCCCAACCCAGCTTTAGAGAATGTGCCGGTTGGTAATGACGAAACTGAGAATAAAGTTTTACGTAAAGAGGGCAAACCGCCGAAGTTTTCTTTTAAGCCCAAGGACCATTTAGAATTAGGGGAAGCGTTAGATATTATTGATGTTGGACGCGCCACAAAAGTTGTGGGGGGTCGGTTTGCATATTTAAAAAACCAAGCTGCAGTTTTGGAGTTTGCTTTGATCCAGTTTGCTTTGAGTCGTCTGATGAAAAAAGGGTTTCAGCCAATTTTACCACCGGCAGTTGTAAAAAAAAGCATTGCCGATGGCCTCGGCTATTGGCAAGCAGGCGGAAATCAAAATTATTGGTTACTTACGGATCAAGAAACTTTCGATGAAGGTCTGACAACAAAGGATCCAGATCCAACCTATTTAATTGGAACAAGTGAACATTCGGTCGTGCCCATGTATAAAGATGAAACTTTACCAGAATCGGAATTGCCGAAAAAATACGTGGCCTTTTCTTCGTGTTTCAGGAGGGAAGCAGGGAGCTATGGCCGCGACACGCGCGGGATTTTGCGCGTGCACCAGTTTGATAAACTGGAGATGGTGGCATTCGTCAAACCAGATCAGGATGAGCAGGTTAGAAAAGAACTGCTTGGAGTAGTTGAAGATATGATGAAAGAATTGGAACTGCCTTATCAAGTGGTGGCATTGTGTACCGGCGACACCGCGTTTCCTGCCGCAGAAACCATTGACATAGAAACCTGGATTCCCTCGCAAGATAAATATCGCGAAACGCATTCGATTTCTACAACCACGGATTTTCAGGCACGGCGATTGAATATTAAATACCAAAGTAAAGACGAACGAGGATTTGCCCATATTTTGAACGGCACGGCCATTGCCATGCCGCGCATGATTATCGCGATTTTAGAAAACAATCAGCAAGAAGACGGGTCAATCAAAATTCCGAAAGTCCTGCAAGAATATACAGGGTTTTCCGAGATAAAAAAATAATTTTTGCGGCTCGGGGTCCTGCCGCGATTTTTACCCCGCTGGTGCGAACTCACGTTGCGCGCCAGTGGGGTCCCCAAAATCGCGTCACTCCTTGCCGCAACTTACTTTTATGTCCTCACAAGTCATAATTAGCCAATCAGCCTTAATTCATAACCTCAAGCAGTTCCGAAAAATCATAGGAACTGCTTCCTTGATGGCAGTGGTCAAAAGTAATGCCTACGGGCATGGACTGACTGCAACGGCTCAACCGTCGGTTGAGGCGTTAACCGATTGGTTTGCCACAGTCAATTTGGACGAGGCCTTAGCGCTTCGGAAAGCTGGAGTTAAAAAACCCATTTTGGTTTTAAGTTACTACGATCTGGATCAGATCAACGATGCGATTAGTAAAAATATTTCGTTAGTGGTTTATGATTTGAAGCAAGCCAAAGCTTTAGCCCAGGCGGCGAAAAAATTGAAAAAAAAAGCTAAGGTCCAACTGAAAGTAGACATCGGCACCTCCCGGTTGGGCATGACCAGAGAGCAAATCATCCCCCTGGCTTTAGAAGTTGCAAAATTGGATAATGTGGAAATTGAGGGGGTGTTTGGCCACTTGGCCGCCTCGGAAGAAGACATTGATTTTACCAAGGAGCAACTGAATTTATTTGAACAGGTGTTGTTTGAATTATATCGAGTAGGGATTGAACCAAAAATCACCCATATTGCCTGTACCGCGGCTGCCCTAGCGTTTAAAAATAGCCATAAAGCCGCGATTCGGTTAGGAGTCGGGTTATATGGGCTCTGGCCGTCCTTAGAGGCTAAAAAGCAAACTCTCAAGATTTATCCGAAGTTTGAATTACGAGCAGCATTGAGTTGGAAAACTAAAATTATTCAAGTTAAGGAACTGAAGGCCGGCACTTTTGTTGGTTACGGCAAAACCTATCAGACGCACCGCAAAACCATGCTCGCAATTTTACCAGTTGGCTATAACGAAGGTTATGATCGCGGATTAGGAAATCTTGGCCACGTTTTGATTAGCGGCAAAAGATGCAAGGTTTTGGGCCGCGTGTGTATGAATTTGATCATGGTTGATGTGACGGATATTAAAAATGTGAAAGTGGGTGACGAAGCAGTGTTAATTGGTCGGCAGGGAAAAGAAGAAATCACAGCGGACGAAATTGCCACGCTACTTGGCACGATCAACTATGAAGTTGTGACCAGAATCAATCCAACGATTTCGAGGATTTTGCAATGAAAAAAATGAAATTAAAGGTCGCTTTGATTTTCGGAGGAACTAGCAAGGAGCGGGAAGTGTCATTGCATTCCGTAAAAACTGCGGCCAAATTTTTTGATCCAAAAAAATATGACATCATCCCGGTCGAGATTTCTCAAGAAGGAAAATGGCTTTTAGCCACCCCTACGATTCATGAGCTAGGCCGCGAAATCCCAACCAAGCCGGCGACAACCAGAGAATTAGTCCCACTGGAGAAAAATTCAACCGGTAAAATCGATGTCGCATTTTTGGCTTTGCACGGTCCGGGCGGTGAAGACGGGACTATTCAAGGTATGCTGGATTTGCTCAAGATCCCCTATACGTGTTCGGGAGTTTTGGCCTCGGCGGTTGCGATGGACAAAGTCAGAACCAAGTTGATGCTTAAATCTGTTGGTATTCCGGTTCCAGCGCATTTACTGGTTACCAAAAAGGATTTTGAGAATAACAGACAGAAAATTTTTAAAAAAATTCACGGCAAAGTCGTGATTAAGCCAAACAAAATCGGATCATCTTTGGGAATTAGTATTGTCAGAGCCAGACATGAATTAGCCAAGGCTTTTAGTAAGGCCTTGAAGTTAGACAATGAGGTTCTGGTTGAGCCCTTTATTCAGGGTCGCGAAATAACCGTTGGTACGCTCGGCAACGCCAAACCCATAGTTTTACCTATTGCTGAAATTCTGCCATTGACCAATAAAGGTTATTGGGATTTCGCAGCGAAATATGAAGAAGGCCAGGCTAATCATTTAATTCCAGCTCCGCTGACATCAGTTCAAAATAAGTTAGTCTCAAAATTTACATTTTTAGCTCACACGACCTTGGGTTGTCGAGGAATTACTCGATCGGATTTTATTTTAGATAAGCAAGGACAATTTTGGTTTTTGGAAATCAACACCATTCCGGGATTAACACCAGTTTCTTTGGTTCCAGAAATGGCAAACAAAATTGGAATTAATTTCACCCAACTTTTAGATAAGTTAATTCAGTTGGCTTTGGAGAAAAAATGAAAATTTTTTCTACCCATCGAAAAAAATTGGATGCGAGGCGCAGGTTTGGCACACGAAGCTTCCAAGATCGGATTAAAATCGCGGCCAACTATAAGCGTGTGTTTAGTCTTAATCCTAATTCCGCATATATCAGTTTTTTCAGGAAGATCGGCTTGGCTTCCAAATTTTGGCGCCGTTTAGCCATCTTGGTGATTTTTGTACTCGCATATTTTCTTATTATTTCTTCGGAATTGGTTATTACTCAAATTGTAGTCTCCGGTAACTCACAAGTCAGCAGTCAGCAGATCGCAGGTGTGATCGGCCAGGCCGGCCAGTCGCGGTTATTCTTAATTAAGAAAAATAATTATTTTCTCATGACCCAAGGCCGCATTAACAGGATGCTGACATCAGTCCTGCCCACAATCAAAGAGGTGACCAAGGTTAACCGCACTTGGCCGGACAAAATTTCGTTTGAAGTTCGTGAACGGACGCCGGGATTTGTGATCAATTCTAACGGCGAGTTCTTTTTACTTGACGAAGAAGGCTTGGTGGTTAGTCAAATAGAAGATCCGGGACAAATGCTAGTTGCGATTGATCAGATTACTGAAGATTTTGCTCGTGACGAAGCTTTGCCGAATCAAAAATTAGCGCCGTTTATTTTATCCATGAGCAAACAGTGGCCGGATAAAATGAATGTGGCAATCGCGGCTGTGAAATTTCCGGGCAAAGCCAGTTCGGATGTGGAATTTTTAACTTCCGCCGGCTGGATCGTGTTATTTGACGTCACCAGACCCGTGACTAAGCAACTGACAGATCTGGTGGTAATTCTAAATAAGCAAATTGGTTCGAAAGATTTGCTGCGATTGGCTTATATTGATTTGCGTTCGGATAAATGGGTGTATTATTGTTTTAAAGAAACCCCTTGCCAACAGCAAGCGCAGCCCTCGCAAGCTGGAGCCGCAACTGAAGCCCAATAGAGGTGTTGTTTAATCAACGTGATACTGGGTGACGATGATATTACCTTTGAAGCCCGGAGTGTCCGCGTATTCTTTTTCAGTGACTTTAAGCCAATTGCCAGGGACATTGGGCTTGCTCCCGCCAAAACCTGTGGTCCACAAAAGCCAAACGAGATCGTTTTTTTGCGTTACGCTAAAATCCAAAATCAGGTCATCGTTAGTCAGGATCGCGGTGCCGGAGAAATGCGGAATCGTAGCTAAAGATCCCGATGAGTAAAGTAGCGGATTGATGCCAGTGTGGTTATAGTATTTAAATGTAAAATATATAAAGCTTGAACCAACATAAATTTTATCAGAGGACCGTGCGTTGTCGTTAATAAAAGTTGCGGCCGCAGCCATACCCGGTTTGGTGCCACTTCCCAAATCCCGCCAATTTTTAAAAAACAAAATTAAACTGACCACAACAAAGACAACAGTTAAACTTCGCCGGGTTGTATATTTGGGAACCAAGAACAGGGTAGCCGCAATCAGGACTGTGAAATAGAGAGAGGCAAAAACAAAGTAGCGATCAAGATAAATCGCCTGTTTAAATGACAACAGGAAGGCGCCCATAAAAGGAACCAAAACTCCCAGCACGATAAACCATCTGACTGGCGGCTTGGTTTCACGAAAGAAATAAATCACGATAACTAGCGCCACTAAGGCGGCAATGGCGAGCGTGATGTGATCATTGCCTTGCCCGCCAAAGACCATTTTCCAGATCGTGGAAGGAACCGACCAGCGATCCGGCGCGGGAATCCAGAATGCGGCTTCCACGCGTTGGATTTGCTCAAGCAATGTCGGTACCCACGGCAAAAATAAGACAGCTGACAAGACAAAACTTCCCATACTCTTAAGCCAAAGATTCGCATGGCTTTTTGTTTTGAAAAGATAATAAAGCACATATAAACCTTGGGCGGCGATAGAAAAAATCATGTAATAGTGCGTATAAAGTCCGGCCGCAGTTAGCACACCAAACCAAATCCAGGTTTTGGTTTGGTTTGATTCCAGCGCTTTGAGCAACAAATAAGAAGAAAACAGCACCAAAAAAGTTCCCAAAGTGTACATGCGGGCTTCCAGCGAGTATTGGATTTGAAAGGGATTGATCGCCAAAAATAACGCGGCAATAATGGCCAGTTTCTCATTACCAAAAGCCTTACGAACAAAAAGATACCCGGCGTAAATAGTTAAAATGCCAAACAACACAGACATGGCGCGCAACGAAAGCAATCCTTGACCAAAAACGTAAGTCCACAAGCGCAGAATCCAGTAGTACAGCGGCGGGTGGACGTCCAAGCCTATCCGATGCATCATTTCACCCCAGGAGTAACGGATATAAAGTCCGGAAAATGCTTCATCATGCCAAAGCGCCAGAGCGGTATTATGGTAAAGTCGCAGCAGTCCGCCCAAAATTAGGATCGGCACCAGCCAAACAGTTGAGTTTGAAACTCTGGTATTGTCAACAATTGGTTTGGTACTCATATTTGTTCGTAGACGAGCATAATGATTTCCCCGAATTGATTCCTATCTTCGCGGATTAGTTTCACATGAGGATGATATTCCAGAAATTTTATGCGGTCAAACAGTGTGCTCATGGTGAACACAACCTGGTCGCCTCGTTTTAACTCAATTTCAAAAGTGTGCGCGGGATCAACTAGGATATACGGCTGGTTTTTTTCCGTGGTTAAATAATCCGTGGTCTGGACAGAAAATTTATCAAGCGAAAGATAAGTTCTAGTTTTGAGATTCCGCGCATTGAGATAATTGGAAACATCTGTCAGGTCAGACCGAAACGCATAATAGTAATCGGCAGAGCCGGCAGCGACCACAAAGTAAAGGGCAAAATTGTACATAAACACGACCAACAAAAAAAGCGTGGCGAAATAATATTGCGGCCAGTGTAATGGTTTATGACTGGTAAATTTTTCCCAAACCCAATTAACACCAAAAGCTGTCAGGATAAAAATTGCGGGCATGACTCCAATCAGACGCAGTCCATGCGGGATACCTTCGGCAGTGGTCACTTCCGGAACCAACATCAACCAAAACCAGCACGCGATTAGAGCTTGAAACACTGTTTGAGACTTAATATTTTGATGCCAGACTTGCTTAAGTAGTATAAATAGCGATACCGTAAATAAAATTAGCGCGCCGGCAAAAAACGGGCTTAAGAAAGGGGAAAGGAGAGGATGGCCCGAAACATTGTGCCGCCAATTGAGGTCCCCGTCGGTAAAGAAACTTAAAATAGTGGCCTTCGAGACTTCAATCGTCGTCCCGATAACGTCACCTTTATTAAGTTCTGGGTTGAAAACTGAAACCTGACCTGCGCGCCCGACGATCGAGCCAGGATGCTGGATAAAATAAATTCCCAACCAGGAAAATCCTAAGAGAAAAGCGGCGGCAAAGACAATTTTGTATTTGGTATAAGTTTGAAATAAGCCCCGAGCTTTGGCACGGTTGCCAAAAAATAGCAAAAAGCCAAAACCGATCAAAAGAGGAACCATCATCCGAAAAGATGTGTAAGTATAAAATCCTAAACTAAAAAATAGCCCAGACCAGGCCGCGGACCAATATTTGGTTTTTTTATCTTCCGTCTGGAAGAACTTAACTAGGAACAGTAAAGTTAGAGTCGCAAACAGAGGAACGGTATTGGCTCGAAAAGCTGTACGTGAAATTGTCACCGCGTAGCTTCCTACGGCCATAAAAAAAGTTGCCAGCAGCGCCACTCTTTTGCCGAACATTCTTTTGGCTAAAAAGTATGTGACCAAGACCGCCACTACCCCAAAGCCTCCGGAAATAATGTGATGTTGCCATGGTCCGCGGCCAAATAAGGCGACGGCGGCGGCAAGAAAATAAAAAAACAAGGCTTCGCGGCCATTACCGCGTTCATAGAAGGGTTGAATTTCTCCCTGGAACATCCTGTTAATATCCAGGCCATTAGCGGCTTCATCTGGGAATAAACCACCCGGGAGAGCGGTGATTTGCCAGTAACGCATGAAGATCGCCAAGCCAATAATCAGGAGCAGGACCCAATTTGATTTTAGAATTTTTTTCATGGCAATTCATTGAAAAAACCACGGAAAAGATGTATAATTGTGCTAATGTTCACGACCAAATTAAATGAGGTTTTAGCCTCAAAAAAATCCTATATTGCCGACTCTTGGAATTTTGTAAGCTTAGGTACGTCCGGCCTTTTAAACATTATACATTGGACCATACTCGCAATCAAGATTAGACCTGGTCAAACCCGAGTGCTTTTGCATTACAACGTGGTCACGGGTTCGGATTTAGTGCAGCAGAGCCTGTATCTTTATTGGATTCCGCTTTTGGCTTTAATTTTACTGTTATTAAACGTGGTCGTGGCCAGCATAATTTATAAAAAAGAAAAACTGGCTGCGCATTTTATTAATATTGCTACAATCCCGATTCAGTTGATTTTTTTGGCAGCCACGATAATCCTTATTCTTGCTAATGAATAACCGTACTTTTGGAATTAGGCTGTTAGAAATTTTTCCAGGCACGTTAACATGGATAACTCTCTTAGGCGCGCCATTTCTGGCTTATTCGCATCCGGTTTGGATTTCCGTTTATGTGATTTTGTTTGACCTGTACTGGTTTTTGAAAGGGGCAAATGTCGCTTTCCATCTAATGCATTCCTACCGTAATTTAAAAACCCACAGTAAAATCAACTGGCAAGAATGGGTCGAAAGGTTATCACGTCTTGATGAGTTTAAATCGTATTTGTCAGGTTTAATTTCTGAAGCTCCCGACAAGCGTTTGAAAAAGCTCTATCAAGAACAAATGAATTGTCTGAACAACTTGCCAGCCGAACGCAATTTGGACTGGAAGCGAATTTATCACGTGATTATTTTAGCCACAGTCAAGGAAAATTTAGAGGTTTTGGAAAGTTCCATCGCTTCTTACGTAGCTGCGGATTATGATCATTCCAAGATCATCATGGTTTTGGCCACGGAAGAGCGTGGAGGAGCAGAGGCTTGGGAGCGAGCCCAAATTTTAGCGAATAAGTTTGACGATAAATTTTATAAATTTTTAATTTCCAAGCACCCGGACGGCATTGCGGGTGAGGCGAAAGTTAAAGGGGCGAATATTACTTGGGCTGCGAAAGTCACGCAGAAGTTTTTGGACGAACAGAGCCTGGCTTATGAAAATGTGATAATTTCTGCCTTTGATTCGGACACCACGGTTTCGCGCAATTATTTTGCACATCTAACTTTTGATTTTTTGACCACATCGAAACCCATGCAAACAAGCTATCAGCCCATGCCTATGTTCCATAATAATATTTGGGACACGCCAGCGGTGGCTCGGGTGATCGCTACTTCTTCTTCTTTCTGGCAAATGGTGGAGGCATCCAGGCCGGATCGCTTGATCACATTTTCGTCTCATGCCATGAGTTTTAAAACTTTGTTCGATGTCGGTTTTTGGCGCACGGACATTATTCCGGATGATTCCCATATTTTTTGGCAATGTTTTCTGCACTTTAATGGCGATTACCGCAGCAAGCCTTTGTTCACCTCGGTTTCCATGGACGCGGTGTTGGGAGATACGTATCTCGGGACTTTGGTCGCTCAATATAAACAAAAGCGGCGCTGGGCCTGGGGGGTCACAGAAATTTCCATGGTTTTTCCGGAATTTGCGAAGAATAAACAGATCCCACTATGGAAAAAATTGTTGTATGGGGAAAGATTAATTGAAGGTCACTATTTTTGGGCCACCGCTTCCATTATGATTGCAGTTTTAGGTTGGCTACCTCTAATTCTGGGCGGGGATAGGTTTGGCGATACGGTTTTAGCGCTTAATTTGCCGATTATGACCCGTTGGATCATGAGCATCGCCACATTTTTTCTAATTTTTTCCATGTACGTCAATCTGGTACTTTTGCCTAAGCGGCCGAAAGCATACAGCCGCTGGAAATCGTTTTCCATGCTGTGGCAATGGCTGCTTTCGCCCATCGTGTCTTCAGTATTCGGATCCATGCCGGCTATTGATGCGCAAACCCGATTGATGCTTGGCAAATATATGGAATTTTGGGTCACTCCAAAAATTCGCAAGCACGATGTTGTAGTTTAACGATTATGCAAACAATTTATATAATTTCATTTGTTGCAGCCTTTGTCGTTTCTTGGCTTTGCTCGTTGTGGGTCATCCGAATGGCCAGTCGGGCAAAAATTTTGGATGTACCAGACATGGAACGTAAATTTCACCAACAAGCCACACCCACACTTGGTGGCCTGGCTGTTTTCTTAAGTTTTTTTCTGGTGACGCTTGCTGTGGGGATTTTGGGCGGCCATCTGCTTGACGGCAATATTCCATTCCGGGTTTTGCTTGCGATTTGGGTTGGCGGGGTGGTCCTCATGGTTGGCGGGTATCTGGATGACCGTTATCAGTTACCACCTTATTTTTCCATAATTTTTCCGGTTGTGTCTTCCTTGCTGATTGTGGTGTCAGGTGTGAAGGCCGTTTCGGTGCATAATCCGTTTACGAACAATGTCATTGTGCTTGACCAATTGTCCTTTCTTTCTGGTTTGGTAGTTTTTGTCTGGACTATGACGCTGACTTATGCGACCAAACTTTTGGATGGCATGGATGGCTTGGTGACCGGGATTGCGGCCATTGGAGCCTTGGTGTTGTTTGGCATTTCCTTGACGCCGCAAGTCATGCAGCAACAAACCGCAATTTTGGCAATTACTTTAGCCGGTAGTCTTTTGGGATTCTTGGTGCTGAATTTTTACCCAGCCAAAATTTTTCTGGGTGAAGGGGGATCCACGTTCGCCGGATTCATGCTGGCGATTTTGGCCGTGGTTTCTGGCGGCAAAATCGCAACGGCGCTTTTGGTCATGGGGATTCCGCTTCTGGATATGACCTGGGTCATAATTCAAAGATTACAAAGCGGCCGCTCGCCGTTTTCTGCGGATCGGAGGCATTTGCATTACAAACTGCTGGAAATTGGCTTTTCCGAACCAAAAACGGTATTATTCTTATATGTCCTAACCGCCGCTTTTGGTTTATCAGCTTTGTTTTTGCAATCGCGGGGTAAATTAATCGCCTTGGTGATTTTGTTTGCAGTAATGTTGGTGATTATCGCAACCATGTTCTCATTATATAAAAAGAAGCGGAACAAATATGAATAAAAAATTATTCCTCATCGTCGCCTTGTTGCCATTGTTAGCCGCGGCCTGTACTAAACCCAACTTGGATCCGCCAATAAATCCTGATGCGACGGTTATCATTAACTCTAAGCGAGTGAAGGTTCAAATCGCGGATACCCAAGCGGAGCGCGATCAGGGATTATCGGGTCGCGCAGGTTTGGCCCAAAACGAAGGCATGCTGTTTAAATTCACCAGACCAGGAAGATATATATTTTGGATGAAAGGCATGCAGATACCATTGGATTTTATTTGGATCAAAGGCAGTCAGGTTGCCGAGATTACTCCTAATGTCCAACCAGAACCAGGTGTTGGAGCAGACCTGCTTAAAACTTATCAGTCCTGGGACTTGATTGATTCGGTATTGGAAGTCAATGCCGGCTGGGCTGCGAAAAATAATATTCGGGTTGGCGATCCGGTCGAAGTCTTGACCGGCGAATGAGGTTTTGGTAAACTGTATTTTATGCAAGCAGTAATTGAAACCGGTGGCAAGCAGTATCTGGTTGCCCCGAAAGACAAGGTCACAATTGAAAAACTGGAAGCCAGCGCTGGCGACACCATCACTTTTGATAAAGTGCTGTTAGTGGCAAAGGATTCCAATGTCAGCGTGGGCAAACCTTACGTTTCCGGTTCCAAAGTCACGGGAAAAATTTTATCCCAAGGTCGAGGCGAGAAACTCGTCATCTTTAAATACCGCGCAAAATCGCGCTATCGCCGAAAAACCGGCCACAGGCAAGCCCAGACAGTGGTAGAGATTGAATCTATTAGCTAGTAAAAATAGCAAGCACTAAATAGTAATCAAAAAACCCGCCGATGAGGCGGGTTTATTGTTTAGTCTCTGGTTTGTTTAGAACAGTTATGCTTTCTATATTGGAAGACATGAGGTCTTGAGATTTGTCCACGGCCACGATGATTAGTCTTGTACCACGTTCTAGAACAGGTGCCATATTTTTAACCTCAATTGGGGTGGATATTTTTCCTCCAGATAAAAACCAGGTGCCGCTTATATTTTCTAATATATATGGAGTATGTTTTGTTCTAACCTCTAGCCTTGAGTCTGGTCCAAAGTCAGCAAGTTTTACACTTTCCAAACTGACTTCTCTGTGTTCGGGACCCATTTCTTGTTCTGGTGGCCTATTTTCTAAAGATGTTTCGTTCATAAATAAAGTATAACGCTTCTTAATATTCCCGTCTACCCTCCAGCGCTTTGCTTAGAGTATACTCATCCGCATACTCCAAATCCGCTCCTTGCGGCAGGCCGTAAGCCAGCCGCGTAACTTTGACGTGTTTAAATCCTGACTGTTTAATTTGCTTGAGGATATACATGGCTGTGGCTTCGCCTTCCAGGGAGGGATTAGTGGCTAAAACAACCTCGGGATTATTTAATTTTTCTAAGCGAGTCAGTAACTCTTTAATTTTCAGAGTCTCGGGTCCCACCCCGTCTAGCGGGGAAATGATGCCGCCTAAAACATGATACACGCCGTTAAAGCCAGCGATTTGATGCATAGCCACCACATCCAAAGGATCTTCCACCACGCAGATGAGATCGTGATTTCGTTTGGTATCTGCGCAGATTTTACAAGGATTGGTTTCCGCCATGTTAAAGCATGTGGCGCAGTAGATTAGATCTTTCTGCAGATTGGCGATGCTAGCGGCAAAGGTCTGCAAATCAACGCTGGGATTTTTCAACAAATAAAAAGTCAGGCGCGAGGCGGTTTTCGGGCCAATGCCTGGCAATTTGCTGAATTCATTGATCAGATTTTGGACCGATTTAGGTAAGATCGACATCATTTGAATTTTACCAGAGGGGCTTGAAAAAGCAAGACTAATATGCTAAGGTTTAGCAAAGGGGGAACCTGTGTCCCACAAGAAAGTCAACCCGACTTCAAGTGAGGAACTGCTTCGTGAGGAGCGGACTCTTGATCGTCAGCGACCAAGGACGATGAAGGAGATGCGTCGGCTAATCGCAGCGCGTCGGAAAAACTTTGATCGTCAGATCCGTTTGATGCTTGTTCAGGGCATCGATGACAATCTCTGCCCGTGGAGCACATCAACCCACCGAGCATCATCACGACCGACCGCTTAGCATCCTGCTTCGCGGTTCTTTTTTTATTCCATTATTTGTTCCATCATGGCTTCTTCCATGGATGGCGGTTGTTTGGCCAAATTCTTAAACGAAGTCTTTTCCGCATCGAAGAATAATTCTATATCACCAGTTGGGCCATTGCGGTGCTTGCGAATTAAGACATCGGCAATGTGCGGTTTTTTGGAATCTTTACCCGCGTACATTTCATCCCGGTAAATAAACATCACCACATCCGCGTCCTGTTCGATAGATCCTGATTCGCGCAAATCGGACAGTTGCGGTTTTTTATCGCCACCACGTTGTTCCACCGCGCGAGAAAGCTGTGACAGGGCCAGGACTGGCACATTGAGTTCTTTCGCTAAAATTTTCAGCGACCGGGAAATTTCCGAAACTTCTTGCACGCGATTTTCCGGGTTTCGGCCCTGCATCAACTGCAAGTAATCTACGACAATCAATTCCAACTCATGTTCAGACTGCAACCGACGCGCCTTGGTGCGTAATTCCATAATATTTACCGCGCCTGAATCGTCTATGAAAATCGGCGCTTCGGAAAGTCGCCCCAGCGCGTGGCCAATGCGTTCAAAATCATTATCAGGTCCTAGGTCATTGAGTTTCCCAGTGCGCATTTTCCAAAGATCCACATCTGCCTCCGCGGCAAGCAACCGATCCACCAGTTGATCTTTGCTCATTTCTAGAGAAAAAATCGCCACTGGTTTTTTGTTACTAATCGCCATGTGCCGAACCATATCTAAAGCCAGAGAAGTTTTACCCATGCTGGGGCGAGCTGCTAAAATAATCAAATCGGATTTTTGTAAACCGCCGAGTTTGTTGTCTAGATCAGTAAAGCCCGTGGCAATACCGCGCAGTTTGCCTTTTTCGCGGTGTAGTTCGTCAATGCGGTCAAATGTCTCATGCAAAATCTCGGCAATGGAAACAAAATTTTGCTTTAAGTATTTTTGCGAGACGCCAAAAAGTTTCTGTTCCGCCGTATCCAGCAGTGTTTCCAGATCCGTATCCTCCTGGTATCCCAGGCCGACAATATCCGTGGCCGAAGAAATCAGGCGGCGGAGGGTGCCTTTTCGTCTGACAATATTGGCATAGTGCACCACGTGTGCCGAGGAAGGCACGGAATTAACCAGGGTAGTCAGATAAGAAATGCCACCAAGTCTTTCCAGATTATGTCCGTCTTCCAATTTATTGGAAACTGTCAAAATATCAATGGACGCTCGTTCATCATACAAAGCCAAAATCGCCAGATAAATTAGCCGGTGCTTGTCATCATAAAAATCATCAGAAGTGATGAGGTCCGCGATTTTTATAATCGCATCGCGGTCAAGCAGAAGGGAACCCAAGACTGATTGTTCGGCTTCGATACTCTGGGGCGGCACACGGTTGATGAAATTGTTCGACGGTTGGTTTTCTACTGTTTTTTTAGCCATGAGGGTAAGTTATTATAGTTGGCATGGAATTTATTTAGCAACCTGTGGATTCTGGGGATTAGGTGGATAAGTAGTTGCGCGAAGAGTGACACGACTCGACGGGACTAAGTGCTCGTGCCGTTGGAAAGCCGCTCGCGATTCTTTTCAAAGCAACGATCCTCGCGCTTCAGTTTTCATCAATAAAAATAGCGGCCAGATGCCGCCGAAATTCACTATATTTACTTTCTTATATTATACACCCAAATGGGAATTTTGTCAACCCCTCACATTCTTCTTCGCGGAATCATCTTCTTAGAATGTGAGGGGTTTGCCATTGACAAAAGAGAGGTTTACAATTATACTAGCATGTCGCTTGAGGCGGCAATTTACAGACTGGTTCGGAGGAATTTATGAATGAAGAGCAGACACCTCGATTTGATTCATGTCGGTCTTGCGGCAAGCATGGCCGATGCGTGGATCGTGAGGGTTCGTTTAGCACTGAGGTCTACTCACAGTCGCAAGCGCGCGAAGTGATTGAGTGTGGAATCCAGGAAGGCGCAATCAAGTCGAGCGAAGTTCACGAGCTCTTTCGACAGATCAAAGCCTCAGGCTTACCCAGGCGAGACGAAGACGCTGATCCGACCATACAGGAACTTGTTCACTTGTGGAATTGGGTCAGGCGTACTTCTCCTGCGGAAATCAATCCCGATCCGGAGGAGATGCACGAGATTTCGGACGAGTGCGATGAGTTGATGAAGCGTCTCGAGTCGGCACACACAGGTTTCCAGATTATTGACTTGCGTCGGCACAAGCTACACTAGGAGGATCTGATGAGGCTAGTTGCGGAGAATCATCCAGAGGGAACCAAACCCACGATCGAGAGATGCTGTACAGGAGGCTGGTTCAAGGTCCACTATACCCACAAGGGTCGGCGGATGGCGGGTCTCCGGTTTCGAACCTTCGAAGCTGGAACCAGAGAACTGTGTCGGTTGAACGCGGAGGGCAAGATCATGGGTGATCTCATCCCGCTTTTGACCGAACTGCGAAAGATCTCTGGTGGTTCGCTTCCATGGTGGCAGCAAAAGCCGCTCCTGTTCGACGCTACCGGACGTCGACCAGCGCAAGTGTAGGCGGCAGAATGCCTCCGTAGACGGGTTGGACTTTCACAAGTCCGATCCGTCTCTTTTTTATTTTGCGAAGCAAAATAACTCCGACCGCAGCGTCGGAGTATTAATATTTCTTTTTTAGTTTATAGCCATCTACGGTGTCTTCCAGAAAGAAGCCCGCGGTTTCAATTTGCTTTCGCAAGTCGTCGGATTTGGTAAAATCTTTCGCAGTTCGGGCCGATTCGCGTTCATCAATAAGTTTTTTTACAGATTCAGGGATTTTTTTGGCTAACTCCCAAGTTTCTTTGATTTTAAGGCCGAAGATTTGATCAAACTTGAATAAGGTTTGGGCTTTGGCAGAAGTCGGAAATTCGCCGGTTTTAATCAAATCCCAAAGAATCGCCAAAGCTTTGGGCGTGTCCAAATCATTATTGACTGCCTCAAGAAAATTCTGTTCAAATTGCGCACAGCCGACTTTTGGTTCCGCAAAGCTTGAGACTTCTTGATAAAGATTATTTAAGGCGTTTTGTGCGGCGGCCAGGGATTCCCAGGTAAAATTTAGTTTGGAGCGATAGTGCGTGGTTAAGACCAGATACCGAAAGGCCAGGGGATTGAATTTTTTTTCCACCAAAGTCTGCATGGTAATAAAATTGCCTTCGGATTTTCCCATTCGCCCTTCGTTGATCAACAAGTGTTCGCCATGAATCCAGTAATTCGCGAATGGTTTTCCATTGGCTGATTCGGACTGCGCGGTTTCATTGGTGTTGTGCGGAAATTTCAGATCAATGCCCGCGGCATGGATGTCAAAGTTGTCTCCCAGATATTTCCGGCTCATAGCCGAGCATTCAATGTGCCAGCCAGGGAAGCCTTCTCGCCAAGGTGAAGGCCATTTGAGGATATGATTTTGATAACGACCAACGGCCTTAAACCATAGTACAAAGTCCACGGGATTTTTTTTCTTAGGATCTTTCACCACTTCTTGGCGCGCGCCGAGTTTCATATCATCCAGATTTTGGCCAACTAATTTGTTGTACTGCGGGAATTTCGCGACATCAAAGTACACGGCTTCGTCAGATTCATAGGCAAAACCTTTTGCAATCAAAGTTTTAATCATCTCAATTTGTTCAGGAACATGCTCGGAAGCTTTTGGCATCTTGGAAGGCAGCTCTATATTTAACGCCCCTAAATCGTTTAAAAAATTATCCGTATATTTTTTAGCTATGGCCAAAACATCCGCCTCGTTTTTAGCATTTTTTTCCATCTTATCTTCGCCAGTATCATTATCCGAAGTCAGGTGGCCGACATCAGTGATATTCATGACTTCATTAACTTGGAAGCCATTGTATTCCAAGGCCCGTCTAAGAATATCTGCCATGAGCATCGTGCGAAGGTTGCCAATATGTGCGTCGTTATATACCGTCGGTCCGCAGATATAAAAACCAACCTGATTCGGCTTGATCGGCTGGAATTCTTCAATCTTTCGCGAAAGGGAATTGAAAAGCTTGAGCATGATACAGCGATTATAGCACAACCGGCCGACCGCGTTTAACCAGGAAAGTCATTTTAAACAACTCAATAAATATAATTTCTACCAAGCTAAAACAAAAGACCATGAGCCATTGGTTGAGGGTTAGGTTGTGGGTGGAGAGCAGTCGCTGGAGCGGCGGGAAGTAGACAGCGGAAATTAGCAGCATGAAACTAATGATCACGCCGCCAACCAGCCACCGGTTGCTGAAAATATCCCGGCGGAAAATAATTTTATGGAACGAGCGAACGGAAAATGCAAACACGAGGGAATCCAGGCCCATAAGTACGAAGACCATGGTTCTAACGATTTCTATGTCGCCGATAAATTTAAGGCCGCCCAAGAACAAAATGAGCGCCGCGGTACCGGAAACGCAAAAAACTGAAGTCAGCCAAAATTTCAGAGGGCGGCTGACCACAGATTCATTTTTGGGACGAGGCTTCTGATCCATGACATAATCGGTTTCCTGTTCCGTGGTCAGCGCAATGTCCGGCAAGCCGTCTTCCACCAGGTTGATCCAGAGGATTTGGGCGGGAAGCAAGGGCAGGGGCAGGCCAAACGCCATGGCCGCGAAAAACACATACAACTCTTGAAAATCGTCAGCGAGCAAATAAACGAAAACTTTTCGGATGTTAGAAAAAATCACGCGGCCTTGTTCAATAGCTTTGATAATTGAATGAAAACCGTTATCCAGCAAAATCAGATCCGCGACTTCTTTCGCCACATCCGTGCCGGAATTAACCGCCACTCCGATGTCCGCGGATTTTAGGGCTGGCGCGTCGTTGACCCCATCGCCGACCATGGCCACGATCTCACCTTCGGCTTGCAGGGCATCCACAATCTTGAGTTTGTGCGAAGGCGAGACGCGCGCAAAAATTCCGACGGTCCGGGAGCGTTTCCGTAAAACCTCCGGGCTCATGCTATCGATTTCGCTGCCCTCGATCACATCTTCATCTTTCACCGGCAAGCCAATTTTTTTCGCAATCGCCATGGCCGTGATTCGGTGATCGCCGGTCACGATCACGGTTCGGATACCGGCGCGTTTGGTAGTTTTGATTGCTGGGATGACTTCGTCCCGAATCGGATCTTCCAGGGCAACGAGCCCGACTAGATTTAAGTCGCCGACAATTTCTTGTAAGTTTTTGTATTTGGGATGATGGTCAAATTCCCTGCTTGCGGCCGCGAGTACGCGCAAGCCTTGTTTGGCTAACGTATGCATCTGGTTCTGAAGTTTACCGGGCACATTTACCGCTTTGGCAAAAATCACTTCCGGCGCGCCGATAACGTACAATTTGGTGTGATCCCCGCTATCAGTTTCACGCAAGGTTGCGGAGTATTTAAAGACCGAGGAGAAATAAATTTTATCAATCAAGATCCGGTCTTGTTCCAGCATGCTTTTGTTAAATCCCATCACGAGACCGGCGCGAAGCAACGCCTGTTCTGTGATTTTGCCGCGCGTGATCCATTCTTTTGGTTTTGCTTCCGGGTTTTCGATGAAGGCATCGTTGTTGAGCATGGCAATTTTCGCCACCTGCTTGACTGTTTCGGTTGCAGGATTCGGATCGTCAATGTGAAAAGCGGCAAGCTGTTTGCCAGTCAGTTCCATATTTTCGCTGACCATGTGTGTGACACGCATATCGCCTTCCGTCAGGGTTCCGGTTTTATCCGTGCAAATCACCGTGATCGAGCCTAGGGTCTCGCTGGAAACCAGTTTTCGCACCAACCCGTTTTGTTTGAGGATCCGGCGCATGGATAAAACCAAAATTATGGTAATGGCTGGCAATAAACCAGCCGGGATGGCAGAAACGGCCAGTGACAGGGAAGCTAAGAGAATATCGTCTGGGCTTTGCAGACGGATTAAACCTAAGATCAGAATAATGCTGATGATTGATAAAATAAATCCGGCCGCAAGTTTCGCTAAGCGCGACATTTGTTTTTGCAGGGGGGTTAGTTCTTCTTCGGTTTCAGCAAGTAGCCGGACGATCTCTCCCATTTGGGTATTGATGCCCACCGCCACCACCACCGCTTTGCCAAAACCTTCCTCCACGATCGTGCTCATGAACACCATGCAAGTTTGATCCGCCATTTCGGTTTTGGCGGATAATTTCCGCACCTGTTTGTCTTCCACGGCTGATTCGCCGGTTAGGGCGGATTCTCTGACCCGAAGTCCGCGTGATTCTAAAATCCGGGCGTCTGCTGGAACTTTGTCGCCAGCATGCAGAATGATGATATCGCCCACCACCAGTTGCGTGCTGTCAATGGCTTTTTCATTTTTGTTTCGGATTACGCGCGCGCTGATTTTGACCATTTTCTTCAGACTATTGATGGCATTGCCGGCTTTGTTTTCCTGCCAGTACGCCACCACCACGTTGCTGACCATGACCAGGCCGATAAAAATCGAGTCCGAAAAGTGCCGAAGGAACAGCGAAACCGCGACCGTCCCAAACAGGATGTACATCAACGGATTGTTAAACTGATTCAAAAGCAACCGTATTTTGGAATACGGTTTTGATCGCGGGAGTGTGTTGGGGCCAAATTTTTTCAGCCGCTGTTGGGCTTCTTCGCTACTAAGACCTGTCGCGGCGCTTTTGGTTAGCTTTAGGACTTCCTCGGCCTCCAGACTGTGCCATTTTTGTTTTACAGCCATCGTTTTTTTCGGAAAAATAATAGCAAACCTGCTGTGACCACAGATAACGCGGTTAGCATGAATAGGAATAATCGGAAATCATTTTCTAACCCTAAGATTTTTTCCACATTCGTCCGCTCAAAGAAAACCAAAATATCCGTGATTAGACTCAAGACCGCGACGATCACGGACAGCACGGTCAAAACCTGCAAGATGTCGTTGATTTTATGAGTACCCAAAGACTGATTGGTTTCCTCAAAACTCTCGACGCTTTCTTTGTCCGAGGACAAGACGTTCCAGATGTTTTCGCCGTATTCGATCAGATCCTGAAAATAAGTTTTGGAATCTTTAAATTTGAGATACTCTTTGCCACTGTGCAGAAGTTTGTTTAAGACGTAGCGGTGCATCTTCACGATCCGGCGGTAGATGATGATGTTTTTCTTTAGTTGCGCCAGTTTCTCCAAAGTCCGGATGTCCAGCTGGAAAACTTTATTTTCCGATTCAATCATCTGCAGGTTGATCTTGTCCAAAATCGGACTGGATCGTTTAAACAACGCTTCTAAGATAGTAAACAGTAGATATCCTGACCCTTGAGTCATGCTGGAGTTACGCGCGTGGTCGTGCTGGTGGGCGTTATGGACCTGGTTGTTCAGCGTTTTAATTTTGCCGTTGTGAATGGTGACCACAAAATCCTCGCCAATGAAAAAATCAACTTCCACGGACTTGATTTCGTTAGCCTCTTTATCGTAGTAGGGAAACAGCAGGACAATGAAGATATAGTGATCATACTCGTCAATTTTCGTCCGGATGGAAGCCGTGACAATGTCTTCGAAGTCCAGCGGGTGGAATTTGAAATGCTCTTTCAGGTAATTTAAATCCGATTCCTCGGGACCAACAATGTCCACCCAGCGTAAATTTTTCGTGTGTATGATCTTGAGTGCCATGTTTATGCTTTTGTTTCAGTGTAATATCGGAAAACTTTGCTTAAATTATGCCAGATATGTTATAATAATGCAAATCCAGTAGTAGAAATTTGATCGCCTATTCGGCGAAGAAATAATCAAATTTCACTACCGGATAAGTACTGGGCTTGATTGAAATCAAAATTAAGGATATAATAGCCAGTTATGAATGAACCAACACCCGAATTGATAAAGGAGCAGCAGATGGCTTCCCAGGAAGCCGCGAGTGAGTTATTGAAGGCTAAAGAAGTCGAAATAGCCCATGGCAAGCCTTTTCGACCTGATTTTAAGCAGGTGGAAATCCAGGAAGGCGTGGATGCAATCGTGAAGCCCGCAAACCCAGAGGCAACAGTGCCTACGGTTGAAGTTAAGCACGGAACGGAAGTTGATCAGGTTGAAAAGCTTATTCATAGATTTGAAACCGAAAATCCTGTTGATGTATTAAATGAGGTCATGGCCGGCATAAACAGTGGTAAGGTTGACCCTCAAACAGGACAAGAATTTTTGTCTAGAGTTTCCGGGTTGGAAAGTAAAGATTTACGCAAATCCGCATAACTTTAATTTCCCCTCCTTTTAAGGAGGGGTTAGGGGAGGTCTTTTACAGGACCCCCTCTTAGTCTCCCCCTTAAAAGGGGGAGAGACAAATAAGAAATAAAAGTGGAAAACCAAAATCCGACAGAAATACAACTAGACCCAAAGCTCACTCCCCACACTCACAAAATTTTATGGTCAGTGATTGGGGTTTT
>MFEJ01000017.1 GCA_001779915.1 Candidatus Doudnabacteria bacterium RIFCSPHIGHO2_01_FULL_45_18
CTGCCGACGAACAGGAGATCCAACTGTTCTAATTTGCATCAAAACTGTTGAATTCGTCGGCAGATGAATGGGGAGGAAAGGGCGCCTTACGGCGACCCTTTCCTCCAGACATAACCTTCGCGTGCTTTGCGCACGGCCCATGCGGACGTGAGCAAAAGCACGATCGCTCCAAGAACCAGGTTGACCTGTAACAAAGACAGGCCCACCATCATTCCGAGAACGAAAAGCCCTAGAACCATAAACTCCTCCTTCTACCTTCTCCTAACGCGGTCTCGCCGTGAGTCCGATGGCCCACATAGCCGCCAGAAACACGAGAGTGAAAACCACCAAGACCACGACGGTCTCGGGGGTCAGCCGACCGTTAACCAAGATCTCCATCTGCGTTCTCCTCACTGCCACGAATGTGGCATCACATCCGCGACACGATCCAGATCGCGCCTGCGATCACAATCGCGCCGATGATCACGATCTGTCCCCACTCCGGAACGTCTTGGAAGATTTGGTCCCAGAGCGATTTTCTGTGCGCCATGGAGACAAACTTCCTAACCCTTAGCCTCGGAATGACGGTCTTCGGTGTCGGACGATCGGGCGGGACACCGCCCCACACAATTCCACCCATGTTCCTCTCCTTCATGATATCGAGTTGCCGAGTGGGGGTAGTTTACATCTTTTTGCCCCCGATTTCAAGACGACTTATCCAGCCGGAAGAAACACACGCTGGACAACGATCCAGACAACCGTGAACGCCGCGACGACCCCGAGAAGGATACAGAAGGCGATAAGGCCCTTCCTGTCTTCTTCAGGGTCTGGCTTAGGCGGTATCTCCGGGTGAGCCAGATCGTACGCCCGCACCCGAAAATAAAGAATCCCGATCACCACGAACGCGATGATCCCCAGGACGATTTCCAGTCGGCTCAATCCATCAAGCATACGTCTTCTCCACACGCGCAAACTTCGCGCAAAAAAAGAACTATCCTTATCACCTGTAGCAAGGATGCTGCACAAAAAAAGAATTCCGAGGCCGAAGCGGCAATGCCGCCGCGAAGCCGACGACTTAGGTCTAAAATTCTGCGACTAGCAAATTTTAGACCGTCTTTTTTGGCAGGACCCGAGCGTTGCATCCACGACACTGAATATTTATGTAAACTCTAGAGCAACTAAATTTCTCTGTTTAACAGGATAAATATTCAGAATCGTGAAAGCAAGGTTAGAATCTAGAAGCTAGAAAATAGAATCTAGAATTTCCCTACCACTAAGTTCTAATTTCTTAAAACTCACTGGCAGGAGAGGAACAAACTTGCGAAGTTCCTCTTGCGATTGGCAGGCTAATGTCGGCCTCTGCGCCGGAAGACGAAGATCCAGCAGCCATATAGAATGGCCAGCGTGAGCGCAGCTTCGATCACACTCGAGCGGAAGGCTGATGAAAACAGGAAACCTGCTACGAATGCGGCCGCCAGTGCTCGCGACGGGTGCCGGACGAACCATACCAACGCTTCCTCAAGTCCAGCCAGAAACGCCGCGAAAATTCTTTGCCAATTCATACGCATCCTCCTGGAAACTTTTCAGGGAATCATTTCCCTTCCGCTGGATCCAAGTCAGGTTACAGGGTTCAGGTTTCAGGGTTAACTCTACCCTGTTGCCTGCAACCTGTTCCCTGTTTTGATCCAAGGGAAGGGGGCCGGAACAATCTATTGCAGACTGGTCGGCCATTGGGCGGGTTTTGTTTTAATTCACTGATGTGATGAGTTAGCGGAATGCTACTCTGGTGGTCTCATCACACCGGCCCCGGTTTGTAGCCGCGACTGGGAACTAGCGATTATCGCGGCTCACTCAGCGTCGTCAATGGGCTTGCGTCGATCGAGAAATTTATTCAGGCCCATTTCTACCGCGACTCTAGAGCATGTAGTGCATGTATTGAGATGGTCCTCAACAAGCTTGCTTTCAGCTGGCTCGAGAAGCTCCCAATCGTAAGCCGTAATGTCCTCGTCCTCTAGATGACCCTTACCTTCATACGCCATCGGTCACCTCACCAATCGGTAGACTGCAACTGCGATTCCACCGATTACGATCATGATGATCCACGTGATCATAGTGGTATTGAGCCACCGATCCGCGTCGTCTGGCAAACCTTGCTTGTTCATTACTTTCCTCCTCCTGGAAACTTTGGGAAGCGACTTGCCTCCACAATTCTGGGTTTTATCCGATTGCTTTGAGGGCAAATGTTGATTTCCCTGCTGAATCAAGATAAACCCCCAGAATTGTAGAAACAAAAAATGGTCCTGCAGGACCACTATATCTAGCGTGCGAATTCGGTCCTGAACGAATGGGCACGATTATTCATTTTTTAAACAACAGCTAAGTATACACCCAAATGGGTATTTTGTCAATAGATAATCGCCAAATCTTGGCTAACCTTAGCCAAAAAGAAATTCCAAATGCCTTATTTTAGCCATTTTTTAAAGGCTAGAATTGCGAATATAATCTAAGCTTGCGACACTTAGTCACATCCAACAATTCTCTGAGCGAGGCACTATTGCAAAATTAGCCTGTGTAGCGCGACGGCGCAAACAAGCAGGCCACAAATTCAGCAGAATTTGTGGCCGGTAATTTTGCAATATGTGCCGAGCGATTAATACCCCATCCCGCCCATACCTGACATCCCCCCGCCTCCCATGGGGGCTTCGGATTTGGGTTCGGGTTTATCCACGACCACGGCTTCGGTGGTAAGCAACTCTCCTGCGATGGAAGCCGCGTTTTGCAGCGCCGTGCGAGTCACTTTCAGAGGATCAATGATTCCCGCTACAATCAAATCTTTAATTCCGGATTTCCAATCATTCGGATCGAAACTTGCAAAATCAAAACCCACGCCCGCGTCGGCAATTTTCTGGATTTCAGAAAGAGCGCTGTTTTCATTCAAACCCGCATTCGCAGAAATCTGCTTGAATGGCATTTCAATAGCCTTGCGAATAATCATGACTCCGACTTTTTCCGCCATGGTCACGCCGTTGGAAAAATATTCAAGCTTGGGCGCAATTTTGGCCAAAGCCGTACCGCCACCGGCTACGATCCCTTCTTCCACAGCCGCGCGCGTGGCATTCAGCGCGTCTTCAATTTTAAATTTCTTTTCCTTCATTTCCGTTTCCGTCGCGGCACCGACTTTGATTACTGCCACGCCCCCGGCCAATCTAGCCAAGCGTTCTTGGATTTTTTCCTTTTCATAGTCAGAGGTGGCGACTTTCAGCTCATTTCGGATTTGAAGAATGCGAGCATCAACCGCGGCTTTATCTCCGCCGCCATCGACAATGGTCGTATTATCTTTCGTGGCAATCACTTTCCTGGCACTTCCTAAAAATTCCGGTTGCACGGTATCTAACTTGAGCCCTTTTTCTTCAGTCACAAATTCGCCGCCGGTTAAAACCGCGATGTCCGCCAGCATTTCTTTCCTACGATCACCAAATCCCGGGGCTTTAATCGCCAGGACATTGAAACTGCCTCGCAGTTTATTGACCACAAACGTGGCCAGGGCTTCGCCTTCAATATCATCCGCAATAATCACCAAATCTTTGGACCCCTGCTGCGCCAATTTTTCCAAAAGCGGCAAAATTTCCTGAATGGAGGCGATTTTCTTGTCCGTAATCAAGATACGAGGATTTTCCCAAACCGCTTCCATACGCTCCGTGTTGGTGATCATGTACGCCGAGACATAGCCCTTATCAAACCGCATACCTTTCACCACTTCTTTTTCCAAGCCCAAAGTCTGGCCTTCTTCCACGGTAATCACCCCGTCTTTGCCCACTTCATTCATGGCCTCGGCGATAAGTTTGCCAACTGACGCATCCAGCGAAGAGATGGTGGCAACCTGCGCAATTTCTGCGGAAGTTTTCACATCTTTTTTCACTTTTTTCAATTCCTCCACCACAAACTCCACAGCTTTATCTATGCCGCGCTTGACTGCCAACACATCCGCCTGGCCGCGTAATTCTTTCCAGTGATTAAGAATGGCTTGGGCCAAAACAGTTGCCGTGGTGGTGCCATCGCCGGCCACATCATTGGTTTTTTCCGCCACTTCCTGCATAAGACTTGCGCCCACATTTTCAAATTTATCTTCCAGAGTTATCTCTTTGGCAATGGTCACCCCGTCATTGGTAATCGTCGGACTACCAAAACCTTTATCCAAAATGACATTTCTTCCCTTCGGCCCCAGGGTCACTTTGACAATATTTGCCAGCTTATCCACACCCGCCATGATTTTTTCCCGCGCTTCCGCAGAACTTAGTATTAACTTTACCATATTATTTCACTATTCCGAGGATGTCCTCGTCTTTCAAAAATTTATATTCGACTTTATCAACTTCCACTTCATCACCGGCGTATTTGCCAAACAGCACTTTATCGCCGATTTTCAGTTTCAATTTTTTGATTTTATCGCCATCACCAATGGCCACGACCGCTCCCTGCTCCTTTTTTTCTTTTTCCGCCGTGTCTGGCAAAACAATACCAGACTTGGTGACCTCTTCGGTCTTGAGAGGCTTGACCAAAATTCGGTCTCCTAAGGGTTTAATATTCATAAGCTTCCTTTGTGGTTAAAAAAATCCCGAATGGGATTTTTGTTTTTTCTTTGCACCTTATTATAGCACTTATCACCGGCTTGGCAAGAGTGGTATAATAAGCCCATGCTTACCGATTTTTCCGACGACAACCTGGCCAAAAATTACCTCAAATTCTCCAATTCGGACGAAGGTCAGAAACAACACGACCTCCTTTGGCATTACATAGAACCGAGATTGGCTGGCCAGTCGAATTTAAAAATCCTCGACGCGGGTTGTGGCACCGGCTGGTTGGCGAACAACCTACGGCCTTACGCTCAATCTGTCAAAGCCTTTGACTCATCGTCTCGATTATTGGAATACGGGAAAGAGCACTCTCCACAAGTTAATTTTTTGAAAACGGATCTGGCCGATAAACTACCGTTTGCAGATCAAGAATTTGATTTAGTGGTCGCGAGTTTGGTGTTACACGATTTACCTAAACTTCCTGAAACCTTTCAGGAATTCCGGCGGATCCTGAAACCCCAAGGTAAATTGTTGATCATTGAACTCAATAGCTATTATGCTTACCCAGTAGGTTCATGGACCCGGACGATTTGGCAAAAACTTACACGCCTCAAACCCAAATTAACCATATCGCCTTACGGCGATTGGAAACGGCGGATAGATCGCAAGTTTGCCTGGGGCGAAGGATTTAATAGCTATTTCTATACTTTACCCGAAATTATAAACGCCGCTCATGAGAGCGGTTGGAATTTAGAATTTATGGAGGACTTAATCGCCAAGTCGAATTCGGAAAAACTGGACTTACATTTTAGAGCTTACCGGTTTCCGATCTTTATACTTTTGGAGTTCAGAAAACAAAATTAGGCGACGGGACTATTCTTCACGACCGAATATCGAAAACTCACCCATTCTTTCCCAGCCCATTCGTCTTGCACTCTATCTACAATCTTTGCCCCGCACACTTTAAAGACCTCAGCAACTTCATTCGGCTTCATCCCATACATTTCCATTTCTGCCTGCATTCTAAATCTTAACTTCCGTGAAAAATTTAATACTGCTATTGGAAAAATACTTTTAATTGATCTTAATATATTTGATTCTTCTTTTTGCTTTCTCTCAGATGGTAATTGGAATATTAGTAAGCCTCCCGGAACAACTATTCTAATCAATTCTTTCAAATATTTTTTTAGAATATCTGAGTTCCATGTGTTGTAATACGATATTTGAATAAATAAAATCAAAACTGTCATCATTAAATAAACTTAGGTCATCATTCTCATTCACATAGTATTTACATCTATCACCATACTGATTGTATTTTTTCGCTCGCTCGATCATTGATGTAGCTATATCAACCCCGAAGGTCTCATCAAAATAATTCACTAAAGCTTGGGTTGTCCTTCCAACGCCGCAACCAAAGTCAAGGGCTTTTCTTCTTGAAATATTTATTCCCGATGATCCAATATATTTCATAACTCCATCCACTTCTCTGATACCCGTCTCGAAAAATTCGTCTGCCTCCCACTTATTGTTTTTCTTGGATGGCCAAGCCAATACTGCCCACAGCGGATCTTTTTTACCAAAATTGTTCCAGCTTTTCTGTAAGTTCTTAATGTCCATTGTATTGACTCAGAATCTTTGCGTGTTCTGCAGCCAATGATCTTCGGATATCGCTGGCGTGAAGTTTAAGCATCTTCGCATTGGCCACAGTCGTGGACGTCACGGTATTATTTTCTGCGAGCTTAAATGTATGATTAATATGGATGCGGCGCAGGATGGATTCTGCGAAAAAAGCGGGAATAAATAATATAATTTCCAAAAATAATTTGGTTGATTTAATGAGAATCCCTAGTTCCTTGGCGCTCGCCAAACGGATCATGGGTTTAAAATTGGGAAAACGATTCAAAAGCCAGCTGTTGTCCTGCATGAGAGTCCAATATTGCTGGCCGCCAAAAATCGGCCGCAAATTGCAGAGCCAAAACATAAAATATGGATCCGCAGGCTTAATTTGAAGCTCTTCAAATTTCAAATTATCTTCGGAAACGAAAAATCCAAAACAAAATTTATCCTTAATCTTCTGGCGGGTTTTATATACGCCAAGGAGGCGAAACAAAACAATGATCACGGACCGGACAAAATACAGCCGAGTGGGCTTGGTGATGACAAAAAAATCAATATCAGAGTCTGCGTCTGCAGTGCCCAGAGCTAAACTATTGATTACAGAAATTTGCCGAACAAACGGCAACACAGCCAGCCAGTTATAAAACGTATCAATCTTCTGCCATTTATTGGCGATTTCTTCTTGTCTTGCGCGCAATTCTTCTGCTTTCCAAGGCTTGAGCGAATATAAATTGCCAGCTTGATAAATTTTATTATCCAGAGCAAGGACTGTCAGCGCCGTCTCCACCTCATCTAAGCCTGCTTGATAATCCAAAAGTAGTTCGTGCAGTCTTTTACTAGTAATTGGCAGATCGTATAAAGAAAAAAACGCAAGCGTAGAAAAGATGGCGCTGGTGAGCTGATCTTCTTTTTGTTTAGTGCCCAAATCCTGCCGCATCGATTTCTTTCCAATCGTCGTTATAGTCATCCCATTTATACGCTTTAATTTTGTAGGATTTTTCTGTTTCTGAAAACTTGTATTCGGTCCGCGCGGATTTGCCCTGCTGGTGCGAATAGATCATTTTTTTATCAAGCACGACGGGTTTGGATTCGCGCACAAGTTTAATTTTAGAGAATGGAAGTTCTCCGCCGGAGGCGGATCCGCCTTTGGCGGAGAAAATTATAATTTCGGCTTGGCCTTGCACAACCGGCCCGTCCCCGGTCTGCATGACCAAATCTTCAAAGTGCTCGTCTTCCACTTTGAATTTGCGATGCAATTCTTCTTTTAGGGCCTCCCACTTTTCGTCAATCATTTTTGGCATTTCGGACAGAATGACCCGGTTCTGCCACTGAACTTAAGGCTTGTGATTATAGTACCACAAACTTTACATTTTTCCCCACTCCGACCATAAACCTTATGCAAATGTCCATAGGTACCCCAATCACCGTTCGGCCGGACAAACTCAAACACGGATGAACCATGGTGCCCGATGGCATTGGTTAAAACCACTTTGACGCCTTTATAAAGCTGCATTTTTTCTTTCGGTTTCAGACTTTTGACTGCCCTGGTCGGCCGGACTTTCGCGAAAAATAAAATTTCATCGGAATAAATGTTGCCAATACCGGCGATAATATTCGGATCCATAATCCACGACTTGATCGGGGCTGTTGCGCGCTTGCTCAATAGCTTTTCAAATTCTTTGTAGGTAAATCTTTTATCCAAGGGCTCGGGACCATAATCTTGTAATTCCGCAACTTGTGGCAGTTCCTTATCCGTAACCAATTTCAGATACCCGAACTGCCGGTAGTCATTATAAAAAAGTTTGGAGCCATCCGTGAACTCAAAAATCACATACGTGGATTTGGCTGGCAGCCGAAGCGCAGTCGTGTTTGCGATATTCAAAAGTTTTATTTGCTTGTCCAGATGTTTTTTATCCAAAAAGATCAGCTGACCAGTCATTTTTAGATGGACTAAAAGTGCGTAGCGGCCGGCCAGGTCAATAATGATCATTTTCGCGCGACGGGAAATTGCGGTGATGGTTTTATTTTTTAGCGTAGACGCAAACGTGGACGCAATGCTTTCATGATTCTTGCGCAAATTCGAAACTGTAGCCGGTCCCATGGCCACCATTTTCGGCATTAGCACGCGCACCGCTTTGATTTTTTTATTCTTCAATTTCGGTCGCAGTTCCCTGACGACCGTTTCAACTTCAGGAAGTTCTGGCATATGGTTTTTTAACTCCCCCTAGCCCCCTCTTAAATTAAGAGGGGGAACAGAAATCTTTGCGTTCGACCCCCTCCCCTTAATATAAGGGGAGGCTGGGAGGGGTTATATTTAAAGTTAAATCCATTATAGCAAACTTGCTCATGACGTTGCTCAGTAGCATGCTCGGAGCAAAACAAAAACAGCCTCGATGGGCTGCTTTAGTGCTAAATCATCAGATCTTCTTCAATTCGCTTGTAGTTGTGCGTCTTGTCTTTCATTTTCCAATGCTTGAGTTCGTGTTCGGCTTCCTCCGGGGTTTCCGAAGCATGGATCAAATTGTGAATCGCGCGTTTGTCTTTGTTGGCCGAAGCGGCACTATCCACCGAGTAGTCACCTCGAATGGTGCCTTTTTCCGCGAGGGCCGGCTGGGTGTTGCCCGCGAGTTTCCTGACCATGTCCACGGCATGAACACCCTGTACTACCAATTTTACGACCGGGCCGGAAGTCATATAGTCAATCAGCCACTTGCGAACGTGCGGCCCAATCTCTTGGGCTTTATCAGTTCCCATTTCATCCATGGCTGAATAGCCATATTTTTCATAAGTACCCAGGGTCTTGTGTCCAAGCCTGGTAATCCATGCTGAATCATTAGGATAATGGCTATCCATTTCTTCTCTCGTGGCCTGGTACATTTCCGCGGCAATAACCTTTAGGCCGACTTGTTCAATGCGCTTGATTATTTCGC
>MFEJ01000018.1:0-8343 GCA_001779915.1 Candidatus Doudnabacteria bacterium RIFCSPHIGHO2_01_FULL_45_18
TCAACTGTCTTAATTTTATTCGGAATTAAGCGAAGGGCGGCGGCGACATTGCGTTTCTGAAAAAAGGCGTTTATACGAAAACGAATGTTGTCTTTAAAACCAAAAGAAAAATCTATTTCTTTCTTCTCGCGGAACTCTTTGCTCCGTTCTTCTGATTCCAAAAGCACGTCCACCATCGCGGCCACCGAATTACCGGACAAAACCTCGTATTCTTTTAACTCAATCAGTTGACTGTCCACCCGGATAGTCGGCGGTTTGCCGGAAGTTAAGTGGAGGTCCGAAGCGCCACGCTCCAGCACGACCATCAGCAATTTGTTGATTTCCAATTCAGTAGATTTGTACACCATAGGTTATAATTAATTGAGTTAAATCCCGCACCAGTTTTTGAGATTCTAAATTAACAAAAAATTAATAATCAATGCACAGAATATAAATTATCAACTAAAGCAAGTTTATCAAAACTGGTGCGGGATAAATGATAATATATTTTCTCAATTAAATGACTTGGAAAACTGTGTTGGATTTCGATCCAGTCATTCGCGCCCAAACTTAGAGCTTCGGAATTATCAGGATGATCAGTCAAAAACACAAACGGTGTTGGGCTAAACTGTGGGTGCCCGCGGATAAAGCGCAAAAGAGCAAGTCCAGAAAGTTGCGGCAAATGGTAATCGCTCACGACTAGCGCCGATGGGTTTAACTTAAACTTCCGAAGCGCGGTGAGCCCGTCGTGGGCTGAATCCATCAAGAAGTGCTCTTGCAGATTCGGCAGATAAAGTCCGGATAATCGTCGGTCGGGGTGGGCAAATAATATACGAGTGCTAGAAAATGTGCGCATATTATTCTTTCGTGACTCTGATTACTTCTTCCGGTGTGGTTAGCCCGCGCAAGGATTTCAGAATGCCGTCCTGCTGCATGAGAATCATTTTCTCTTCCCGAATGGCATATTCCTGAATCTTCCCGGCTGGCTGACGGTCATTGATCATATCCTGAATCGCCTTGCTGATGACTAAGGTCTCATAAATCCCAACCCGGCCCTTGTAACCAGTATTCCCGCAGACTGGACAACCGCGGCCCACATAAACTTTCAGGCTTTTCATATCAATCCCTTCCAGTTCGGATTTATCAACATTCTCAATCAGCTGATGAATAATTTTTTCGATTCCTTCTGTCGGCTTGGTTGGCGTTTTACATTTATCGCAAATTTTTCGAACTAGTCGTTGCGCGGCAAGTAAATTCAAAGACGCGGTCAGTAAAAATGGTTCAATGCCCATATCAATCAACCGCGGAATAGCCCCAACCGCACTGTTAGTATGTAGCGTGGAGAAAACCAAGTGCCCGGTCAGCGCCGAGTTGACAGCCAGTTCCGCCGTCTCTCGATCACGGACTTCTCCGACCATGATAATATTCGGATCTTGTCGCAAAATGGATCTTAGTCCCGAAGCAAAAGTCAGGCCAATTTCCGGCCGGATTTGGGCTTGGTTAACCCCATCGATAAAATATTCCACCGGATCTTCCAGCGTGACAATATTCACCCCGGGTTTATTCAGGATGCTTAAGATTGAATAAAGGGTTGTAGATTTGCCGCTGCCGGTCGGACCAGTCATTAAAAACATGCCGTGCGGTTTAACAATCGCGTCCTTCACGGCTTGCAATCTCCGGCCATCAATCCCCAATTCCTCCAAAGTTGGCGCCCCCGTGGATTTATCCAAAATTCTTAGCACAATTTTCTCACCAACCACGGTCGGAAAAGTTGAAACCCGAAAATCAATGGGTTTACCCTCTAAGTTGATATGGAAACGGCCATCCTGCGGCAGACGTTGTTCGTCAATTTTAAGATTGGCCAAAATTTTAATGCGGGAAATGATTGAGGCGTGCACGGTTTTAGGTAAAATCAAAGAACTATGCAACACGCCATCAATGCGGTAACGAACCCGCAAGTCATCTTCGGAGGGCTCAATGTGAATATCCGAGGCCCTGGCTTCAATGGCATGCCGCACAACCACATCCACAATTTTAGAAATCGGAGCTTCTTCCGCTAACTTTTGCTCGACAACTTCTTGTGGCTTGGCCTGCTGTTTTTGAAACTCAATTTTTTCTTTGGCCACCACTTCTTCCAAGGCCTGATTGACTTCCTTGGTGATATTCCCGCTGTGCTGCAAGACTGATTGGAAACTGGAATAAGAAGTGATATATAGTTCAATCCGGTAGCGGTTTTTTTGGGCCAAAAATTCCAAGGCTTGGAGTGCTCCCATATCCGACGGATCGGTCAGTGCGACCTTAAACACGTTATCGGTTAGTTCAAATGGTACGAATTTGTAAGTGGTAATCGTGGATTTAGAAGAAATTTCTAACAGCTCTTTATTGACACTTTTATTCCGAAGATCAATATACGGCAGATTAAAAAAAAGGCCTCGAGCTTTGGTCAAATCTTCTTCGCTGAGATACCGCTCGCTAACCAAATAATCAAACAGGTTACGGTTCGAAGTCTTTGATTCACTGCGCGCTTTAGCCAGATTATCGGCAGTGATGAAGTCTTTGACCGTTAAAAAATCTTCAAAACTTAAATTTTTTCGCTGCAGGACGCTCACTTTTTGATCTGCCATTTTAGTAAGAGTTAAACGGATTCACGCGGCCCAACTGTCCGGTGACATCAACCGGAGTGAACGGTTTTAACTGCTTGTACGCAGGAGAGCCTAAAACTTCGGTATCAAACTTGTTGGTAGCCGGAAAAACCAAAGGTGGTTTAAATCCCGTGGCCACGTCTCCCGAGGCCGAACCGGCCTGATTGTTCTGAACAACTGCGGTATCGGTAGTCGGACCGATCGTAATTGGTAAATCCGCATTGGAAGCGCCAGACTGGCCATACCAATTCCAAATCCAAATGCCCGCAATCACCACCCAGCAGACAAGAATAATAATAATGTAACGACGTTTTTTCTTGGGGTCCATTTATTTTTGATAATACGTTCGAAGTTTGATTTGAAACTGCAGTTGACCGGTGTTCGCAGCCGCATCAGTGTGCAGGGTCACGTGATAGACATCAATGATGCGCAAGTGCTGGTCCAGTCTGGAAAGAAAATCTGTAAAGGAAGCAAAAGTTCCGGAAGCCGAGACTCCCAGATCTAAAACTTGGATCGTGTTGTCAGCAGCTTGTTGGCTGGCGACCGGATCGTTAATTTGTAAATCAGACAAAGTCACGCCACTGGCTTGCACCAATTGGGAAAGACTGCTGGTAAAGTTGACCATGTCCGTGGATCTGGCTGGCAGGGCCAAATTGGATTTCGCGGCGTTGGCTGTTTGGGTCTGGAAGTTGTTTAAAAACGACTGGGCGGAAGCCTGGCCTTGTCGAAGTTGGTCTTGTTGTAGTTGCTCGGCAGCGTGACTGTTATTGGCCACAGTAAAGGCGGGATAAAAAACCGCCAGCAAAAAATAAATTGCCAAAATTGAACCGAGCAAAAACACGACAGAGGCGATACTTTTATTTCTTAGAGAACTTTGCAACATTTATTTGTGGTTACTTGCTAACAAACAGGTCAGGAACGATATTCATATCTATCACAAAGGCGTATCCTTGGAGATTATCCCTGGAAGGCGAAATGGACAGCAGTCGAACATCCTTAAACTTCGGTGAGAGTGAAAGCCCGAGCAACAGTTTGCCTAAATCGTTATAAGTCGTGACCCGGCCCTCCAAGTGCGCTCGACTACTATCCTCGCCCACATCCAAAGTTACGTATTGCGCCCTTTGATAAGTAAACTTTCCCAATTCATCAAACACAGCCGAAAGACTAATATGATGCTCAAGTAATAGCTTAATATTGCTCAATTGGGCTTGAAAAGCCTTCGCGTCAGCCAAACCTTGTTTCTGGTTGTTTAATTGACGTTTCAAATCAATGTTGGTAGCCATCAAGCTCTCGGTTTTTTGTTTGACGTCCTTGGTCAAAAAATATAAACCCACGCAGGCGCCAACAAGCAACAGGAGGATCAGTCCGGAAATCGTGGCGAAAATAGACGTCCGGCGGCTGGAGGTTTGAGTAGTATCTTTTAACTTATTTTGGAGCAGATTTATATCAGCCATTGTTTTATTTTAAACTTCCACCCGGCGCATGGCTAAACCAATCGCGACAGCTAAATTCATGGCTAACGGTTCAACCACCGGCTTCAGCTCTAAAGGGTACGTCACATTCGCCCATGGGTTAGCTAAAATAATATTTTTGCCAAGCACCGACAAGTACTCTTTCAGATAAGGCAATTTGGAGCCGCCACCGGTGAGCACAATTTTGTCAATGCGGCCGCCGCGACTTTCAAACAAGTTGATCAGCTGCTCGGCTTCATTTTTAATGATATCTAAAATTGGACGCATAATTTGGGGAATCTGCTGGCTTGATCCGGCCAGACCAAAATCTTTTTTAAATTGTTCGGCCCGGGCAAAGTTAACTGACAAACTCTGGGCAATGCTGTTGGTCACCGTGTCGCCACCGACGTTCAAATTCTTGCTCAAACGTAGGTAGCCGCTGTCCACCAAATTAATGCTAGTATTCTTCGCGCCAATGTCAATTAATAAATTATTGCTCATGTCTTGTCCGACGACGGAACGAATTAAAGAGAGCGCTTCAATCTCTAAGGCTAAGGCTTCCAAACCAGCTAACCGAAAAACTCTGACATAATTTTCCACGACCATATTCGGCACGGCGGTTAGCAGAACTTTCAGTTTCATTTCCCCAGTGCTTTTCAGATCGACAGTCTTGTTTTTTTTATCCTCAATTGTGCTCCAGGAAAGAGCGACTTCAGAAAGTGGCAACGGTACGTACTTTTTTGCCTCAAACTCCACCGCGTTTTTTAGCTCATTATCAGGAATTTTTGGAATTTCGATTACTGAAGTAAAAACTACGTTATTTGGAAGTGAGGCGATTACCTTATCTGTGGTCACGCCAGCGCGTTCGATTAAATTTTGAAGCAACGAGGCAGTTTGTTTGATGGAACTAGTGCTTTCTTTGTTCGCTATTTGGTAGGAAACGTTGACCGAACCATAGGTTTCCAGCGCAAATTTGTTGTCCTTAGCTCGAAGTTGGACGATCTTGATATTCGACGAGCCAATGTCTACTCCGAGTTGACTTTTTGATTTACCAAATAGCATTTTGTTTCACTCTGAGTTATCCTCATTGCCACATTATTATAATAAAAAATACTTTTATAGTCAAATGAAGCGCTATCGCCTGGGCCAGTCATAAATCACAAGCTTGCGGCCGACTTTTTTGACGACAACCTTCTGCTTTTCTTTCCAGCCAAGTTTTTGGACAATTAAAATAGGCAAACTGACTACTAAAGAATTTTTGCCTAAGCGGATTAGTTTACGGATTTGTTGATCTTTTTGTTTTCTGACAGCCATATTAGCCTCGTATATATTTAAATATATACTTAATTATATACGAAATAAATCTATCTGGTGGACCGCACCGGGCTCGAATCCCGATAGTACATCTCGCTATCGCTCGATGACTACGGGACAGGCCGGTCACGATTACATCTTCTTATTTGGTGGAGATAGCCGGATTCGAACCGGCGGCCTTCGCATTGCAAATGCGACGCTCTAGCCAACTGAGCTATATCCCCAACAAATAAGATTAAATAAAAGTGGCGCCCTGCCCCGTACTGAAACGAAGTTTCTAGTACGGGGTCTACCAGCTGAGCTATCGGCCCATGATTTATTACCTGGCGCCGCCAAACAATGGCGCCAAGGGGCCCAAAATAAAACCAAATAAACCGAACATATACAGAAGCGATAAAACGATAAACAGCATCCCGAGCAGACGATACATGCTGTAGGTTCCGGCCAAGCCTGAACCTAGATACTTTTCTGCCCAGTCAACTTTCCCAAACCATTGGGTCAGCTGGAAAGTATACCGGATCAGTAAAAAACCGATAATAACTCCGATGGTTCCCGAAATGAATCGCATAATTTTTTTCTGGTGGGCGACGATGGACTCGAACCATCGACCTCGTCATTATCAGTGACGCGCTCTAACCACCTGAGCTAGTCGCCCTAATCAATTTTGCTTAGTTAATTTACCAAATTTTCAACACTTTGTAAACCTTCTATCTCGTTAAAAAAACCCGCCCGAACGTAACCGTTCGGTACGGGCGGGCCGCGAACCTCGGGGTCGCGGCGGCTACTCTTGATCTTTTCGAAGACTCCTGTGGTCCGTCGAAAGCCAGCCCAACCGATCCAAATCAGGATCTCGGGGCTTTAGCAGTTCCCTAGATGGCGGATAGCATTGCGGATGTTGCCTCTGAGTATTGACTGGCTTAGAGACAACTTCGCTGATGTCATGGGGTTTAGTGCTCATCCAGAGCCGACAGTCCACCTCGTCATCGAAACGAAAACTAGCGAACAGCCGAGCTAACACTTTCAACATTCACATCCTCCTAAAGTATGGCTATTTATTGTACTACAAAGGGCAAAAAGAAAAAAGCCCCCAGGGGCTCAGAACCTGATTTCAAACTCGGCTCGCGGATCGTGCGACCAGTCTGAATACTTAATCCACTTGGGAGTAATTTCAAAAAATCTTTCTTCGTAAGAACTGATATATTTTACCGCCGAAGCAACCTTGGGCAGGTGCAATTCCTCGGCTGATTCTATCTCGTGAGCCACGCCCTCATACTGCACCGTCACGCCTTTATCCCAGCCGATCACTAACGCGACATTTGGGTTGGCTTTCAGATTATGGTATTTGCGTGAACTGTCAAAAGTCCCGAAGATTAATTTAAAATTTTCTTTGGGAAAAAATCCAAGCGCCGCTGCTTGGGGCAGACCATTGCCCGTGACTGTGGCCAAAACCGCCCATTGGTGGGCTTTAATAAAATCTTCCACAATTTTTAGCTGGGCCGGGTCTTTCATTTGATCATTTTTCCACGCCAAGTCTTGGTCGCATAATATAAAGCGAACAGAAACAGCAAAGCCAGGATTTGATTAATGACAAAAAAATAATCCAATCTACGGACAAACGCACCAATCGCCGCTGTCTCAAATACGATGGAACCAATCAGCGCGGCCAGAGTATCCAAGATCATAATCCAGACCTGCTGGGGATTAGTTAAGCCTGCCAGTACTCCTAATAGAATAATGCCTCCGACGGAAATTGATATCGGCAGCGTGATATAATCCAAAACCATGGGCAAACCGATAATCATGACCACAGCCGCAGCCATAAATAATTTTCTAACTAGGTCCCCATAATAATGTTCTTGTGATTCCGACATATTTATCTTTTAAATATTTTCCCGCCCTGCCATGGCGTCCCCAGAAGTGGTAGAACATAACGATCCAGTCCGATATAACCGGCTGTGCGCCAGGCCAAAATCAAGAATAACTGAAGCAGGAGCAAAAATGGATTGGTACTGACTGTCCCGGCAAACAAAAAATTCAAATTCATAAATGTGCCGAAAAAGGCGGCAATCCCGGTAAAAATTCCCAGGATTAAAGCAACCCCAACTAAAATTTCGCCATAAGTTACCAAATAAGAAATGAGAGAAGCGTTCGGCAAGGCCACGCTTTGGATAAACCCGGCATACCAGCCAGACACATCCGGGTGCGCGCCGGAAGTTTTAGCCAGCGCCCCGTTTAAAAATCCGGTGACTGCGACTCCCGCCTTACTGCCGACCCAGACTGGATTGTTAAATTTCCCCCAACCCGCGATCAACCACTCGTATCCTACATAAACCCGAATCAGAAGCCACAGCCAGGACAGCCTGGTGTCCGCAAAAAATAATTTGGAGATTGCCGGTTCCGGGATTTGCACACTTTTTGTTTCGCTCATATCTATATTTATTAATTACTTGCATCCATGATAGCATAAAAATCGCACAAATGCTATACTTACAGGACTTGGTCGGAACGTGATATTAATCAGAGAAAGGACATACGACAATGGAAGGCAATCAAAATCAACCAGTAGAAACTCCCAACGAACCTAAGGCTACGGCCACCCCCACAACTCCAGTAACACCAGAACCAGCAAAGTAGTTTCAACAAAAAAACTCTCCTCAATTGAGGAGAGTTTTTTTAAATCAGATTTATACGCGCTTGACGTTGGTCGCGTTCTTGCCTTTTGGAGAATCTTCCACATCAAAGGTGACATTGTCCCCTTCGCGGAGTTCATCAAAGGTCACACCGACCAAAGAATTGCTGTGAAAGAATAAATCTTTTTCCTGACCTTCGGCGGTAATGAAACCAAAGCCTTTGTCAGTCTTTTTTTTGATTACACCATTCATTGATTTATGAGAAGTATTGGGTTAAATTGTAAGATAAATAAATTTATGAAACTCGACTACTTTTCTAAAAATATA
>MFEJ01000018.1:8360-8495 GCA_001779915.1 Candidatus Doudnabacteria bacterium RIFCSPHIGHO2_01_FULL_45_18
CGTAATTGTAAACCGCGCAATTAATCGTCGCGACCTGCTGGAAAGTATGGCCGCGCAGGGTAAACGAATCAACATTCGCGAACTGTTCCAGGCTCAAACCAGTCACTTGCGCCACGGTCGGCGAAGTTGTGCATT